>JAZUJU010000065.1:0-12933 GCA_045642985.1 Bacteroidaceae bacterium
TAGATACAGATAAAATGAAGGCCCCATCTTTCCTTATGGTACTTACAGGCATCGGACAGTATGTGTACCGTCGTCCGGACGGAGTTTTTGTTGTCCCTATCGGCTGCTTGAAGCCTTGATAATCTCAACAATACTATAAAGAGGGTGACTAAAAAGTCAATTTGACTTTGAGGTCATCCTCTTTTGTTTACGGACATAGCTGTCGAAAGCTTGCTTTCGTAAGGATATGGACGGAAACAAAATAGCGGCACCAGTCGCGTAATTCATTAATAATAAATTATTTAATTTTTTTGCAAGGACCCCTCCGGCGAGGAGGATGGGATGTGCAAAGCCGCGCAGCGGCTGCGCAAATCCCTCACTCTCCGCAAAGTGGCTTGTAAATCAATGATTTACGTCTAAAAGCCCCGAAGATAGCCCCGAAACTCTTTCGAATTTCGGGGTTTATTCTTTTTTGATTGTCAGTGATTCTTCTTGATGTTCCCCCTTTTTTTTCAACGAAAGTTCTCTGGCCGGTTAATAGTTTAACTTTTCTTTTTTTACCGTCACTTGCGTCACATTCGTCACAACAAGCGGTAGTCCTATTTAAATATCAGAGTAAACTCCGTGCACTCTTCATCGCTTCTGGTCAGGTCAAGCATGCCATTGTGGGCTCGCATGATCTGGCGCGAAAGACTTAGTCCAATGCCTGAACCGTCACGCTTGGTAGTGAAGAACGGGATGAATATCTGTTCCTGTGCCTCCGGTGTGATAGGAGCTCCGTCATTGGCGACTTTGATGATGGTCTGCTCGGAAGAGTCGATGCTGGCCGTGATGCTGACGTGTTTCGCTCCAGCCTGCACTGCGTTCTTGATCAGATTTATGAGTATGCGGCTGATCTGTGACTCGTCGGCATAGATAAGGATGTCTTCCGACTCCGCCCTGTAGCTGCAGCTTGCACCGACTGCTGCGCACTGTTCGTGAGTAAGGTCAATGACCTTGCGTACAAGGTCGTCCACCATCAGGCCCTTCTTTATCGGCTTTGCCACGCCTGCAAGCTCGCGATATGACTCCACGAACTTGATAAGGTCCTTCGAAGACGTAGAGATTGTCTCGAGACCTGCCTTGACGTCAATCTCACGAAGTTCTTCCGGAATGTCGATATAGTGGCTGAGGGCTTCGCTCAGAGAAGCGATAGGGCTGACCGTGTTCATGATCTCGTGCGTGAGTACACGGATCAGCTTTGTCCAGGACTCCTGCTCGTTCTGCTGACGGCGGCGCTCCACAATCCACTTGATACGGTTGAGAGTCTTGTTGAACCTGCTGTCCTCCGTGAAGCGGAAGTTATACTCCCCATCCTCGAACGCATCGAGCATATACTCCAACTTCGTTCTGTCTTTCTCATGGATATAGAGCGCAGTTATTATAGCCGTCAATACGATGGCTGCCACAACTATCAGTATGATTTCCCAGAGCGGCATCAGATGTTGTATTTCTTGAGTTTACTGTAAAGCGTAGGACGGCTGATACCGAGTTCCTTCGCGACCATCGTGAGGTTGCCGCCACAGCGGGCCATTGTATCGCGGATAGTCTGGGCCTCCGCCTCGTCAAGGGTCTGCTTGGGCACGGACTTCACGGCTGACTTCTTCTCAAGCGAGAGGTCTTCCGCCTTCAGACTTGTCCCTTCGGAGAGGATCACAGCCTTCTCGATGGTATTCTGCAACTCGCGAATATTGCCGCTCCATGCGTGAGACTTAAGCAGCTGGGCAGCATCGGCTCCGATACCAGCGACACTCCTGCGGTATTTCTCCGCATACATGGCAATGAATCTCTCCGCAAGAGGCATCACATCCTCCAAACGTTCTCTCAGAGCCGGAAGGCTGATATGCATTGCGTTGATGCGGTAGTACAGATCCTCACGGAACCGGCCTTCGGCAACCATCTTCTCCAGGTCCATGTTTGTGGCGCAGATAAGGCGTATGTCCACTGGAATCTGCTTCTCTGAGCCCACGCGGGTGACGGTGCGGTTCTGCAGCACGCGCAGCAGCTTCGCCTGAAGATGCAGAGGGATGTTGCCGATTTCATCGAGGAAAAGGGTTCCTCCTTCGGCCTGCTCAAACTTTCCGACATGGTCGGCATGAGCATCCGTGAAGGCACCCTTCACGTGGCCGAAAAGTTCGCTCTCGAATAGAGTTTCGGTAATCGCGCCAGCATCCACGCACACCATAGGCATAGCCTTGCGGCTGCTCCTAGCGTGGATTTCACGTGCAAGTACATCCTTTCCTGTACCGTTCTCGCCGGTGATGAGCACCGTTGCATCGGTCGGAGCAATCTTCTCGACTGTGCGCTTTATCTGCATCATTGCAGGCGTTTCGCCCCAATACATGTCGAATGATGTGACTGGTTCCGTCTTCTTTGCTCCCTTAGGAGAAGCATCATACGCAGCCTTCAGAGTCGAGATAAGCTTATCATTGTCCCACGGCTTCACGATGAAGTCAAACGCTCCACGCTTCATGCCTTCCACAGCCAGAGCGATGTCTGCGTATGCCGTGAAAAGGACGATCTGCACATCCGGCCACATCTTCTTCAACTCTCCTGTCCAGTAGAGTCCCTCGTTGCCAGTGTTTATATCGGTGTAGAAGTTCATGTCCAAAAGAACCACATCCGGACGGAAAGATTCCATGGTGGTCACCAAACTCTTCGGCGACGCTATGATCTCCACCTGAGCGAAGTGAGCGGGCAGGAGTATCTTCAGGGCACTGCGTATGCCCTGGTTATCATCGACTACGAGTATCTTGCCTTTTTTCATATTATTCTGTTGCCATTTCCGTGCACCACTCATATACCGGCTTTACCACCATGTACACACCGTCCTTGTCAACCTCCTCATAAACATGATCAGTCAGCAGCAGAAGGTTTTCACACTTGGTCTGCCTATGCGCCAGCAGGAGTCCGTCAATCTCTCTCTTGCGAGTCTTTTCACTTGAGATGTCGTATGAAACCTGGATGCACTGCAAAACCCTATTGCCGTCACACACCACAAAATCACACTCTCCGCTGCGGTCCTTAAGGTAATACACATCCCAGCCTTCAAGCTTGCATTTACGCAACAAATGGCTGAGTACTATAGTCTCAAGCCTCCAGCCGAGATTGTCTCCAGCAAATGCATTCTCCCTCTTGTTCATCAGAGCCACATCAACGGCATATACCTTTTCCTGAGTCACACGAAGCTTGCTCTTTGGAGAGTATTTCTTCACGCCCGTAAGAAGATATGCCTGTTTCAGATATGACACATAGTTGCGGGCAGTATGAGCCGACTTGAAGCTGAACTGCTCGGCAATATCCGGTGCAGAAACCACTGCAGGAGAAATATTGAGCAGATGGTTGGCCATATTCTCGAACTGAGCCGGGAACGTAATCTTATACCTCTGCTCGATATCCCTCTTTAGAATGTTATTCACGAGGTTGGAAATATACATCCTGTCATTCTTCACCGTCATGAGTTCAGGAAAACCTCCCTTCTTCATGTATTCATCAAAGCAGTTGCGAAGTTCCGCAATAGCCTTAGTCGTACGCGAGGAAGTGTTCACGCCCTTCATCTTGCAATATTCCACGAAAGAGAAAGGATACAACTCAATCTCGCTGCTTCTGCCGGTGAGGTGTGTTGCAAGATCACTGCTGAGCAACTTAGCATTGCTACCAGTCAGGACAACATGCATCTTGTTTCTGAGAAGCCTGTTAACAAACAGAGGCCAGCCTTCGATATTCTGAATCTCATCAAGAAAAATGTACTGAAAAGAACCATATATCTTATACAGTACCTCCAGCACATCATTCAACTGCGCAGTATCAAGACCGTCAAGACGCTCATCGTCAAAATCCGCATAAGCGAACTTGACGCCAGCTCCAGCCAAAGTCTGCATACACAGCGTTGACTTTCCGCATCGACGGACTCCTATTACAACCTGAGCCTGCGGGCTGCCGAGATCAACCAGGCTTTCCTCGTTGCGGGAGCAGAGAAACTCGTCTGTCCACCCCTCCATTTCAGACTTCTGGTCATTCAGTATCACCTCAAGAGTTCTCTTATCTATGACAATCTGTTTCTTTTGCATATCAATCAATTGATTTTGAGACACAAATATACTGAATTTTTCCGATAAAACGCCTTATTTTACAAAGTTTCCATATTGCCAATGCCTTATTTTACAAAAGACAGGCATAACAAACGCCTTATTCAGCATGATTTACCATCACTCCGCTTTTCACATTGTACCGCGCGCGAGAAGTAGATAACCAGCCAAACGACGCTAAATTACATGCCATTTGGCTGATTATCCCATATTTTCAATCCCTACTCCGCCTTGATCGACTCCACCGGATTCCTCGTCGCAGCGCTGAAACTCCTCAGCACCACAAGAGCCACAGTCACAACCAGAACAACTATCAGAGCCGCCACGAATACCCACGGCTGAATGCTCATGTGATAAGCGAAATTGCTGAAATACCTCTCAGTAACAAGATAGCTGACCGGAGCCGCAATCACGAAGCAGATCACCACGATGGTCGCATACTTCCTGCTCAGCATTGAGAGGATATCCTTCACCTCAGCACCGAGCACACGTCTCACGGCAATCTCCTTCATGCGGTGCTGTGTCTCAAAGAACACGAGTCCGAACACGCCCATCAGCGCTATGATAATTGCAATAAGCGTAAATCCCGTCACCTGCTTGCTCAACTTCTCCTCTAGATTGTACTTGCGTGCAAGTTCTTCGTCGAAAGGCGCAAGAGTAATACTGTCAGGATCAATATCAGGGCATAACTCCAAGGCTGTATTCCTGATGAAGGCAATCACCTTGCGCATATCAGCTCCTGCAGTAGTCCTCACATAGATATGAGTCAAGCCCTGCTGTCGCCATGAATGGTCCTTGCCAAAGAGATAGAAAGCGAACGGATCACTTCCATACTGTAGAGGACGGAAATGGAAGTTCTTGCAAATTCCAGCCATCTCAACACTGGCACCTTCATGGTTACGAGTGGCATCATCGAGTGTAATGTCATACTTATCCCTTGCCTCTTCATTGAAGATAATCACGCCACTTTCCGAGAGTTCATCACTCTTTGTAAAGTTCCTGCCTTCTACTATCTCGATGTCCATCACGTCAAGGAAATTATATGCCACCGGATAGACATCATAATTGATCTGCTGACCCTTATATGTATCACCCCACCCCATTCTACTCTGATTGACAAGTTGCCCATTGGCCCAGGTCAGATCAACGATATCAGGATTGCTTCGAAGCCTGTCCTCAAACGCTCCATTCTTGCTGTTCCACCAGGCCACATCGCCAGGAATCACGCCCGATATCAGCTGCTCCTTATCGAATCCCATATCGAAGGTCATCATGTACTTATGCTGGAGCTTGACAAACGACGCGCAGATGATAAGTGCAAGAGAGATTACGAACTGCACGCCTATGAGAGTGTTCCTCAGACTGCGTCCCGCTCTTGACGAACCGAAAGAGCCTTTGAGCACCATTGCAGGCTGGAAAGAGGTAATGTAGAAAGCCGGATAGATACTGCTCACTGCAGCGCCGATTATTGCCACAGCAATCGTAAGTACAAGTATCCCGACGTTTGCAGTCATACCTATCGGCGCAGCAATGATATCCGTCATCAAGGACTTCTCAAGTGCCAGTACCATGGCAGCTGCCAGAATGAGCGCCAGCACAACCATACCCACAGCCTCCAGAATGAAATTCATCACAAGCGAGGCCCTTGATGTGCCGAACACCTTGTATGTATTCGCACTCTTGACTCTCGCAGGAACCAAAGCAAAGAAGAAGTTCACGAAGTTGATCAGAGCTATCAGTATGATAAGGATTGCCACAACCAAGAGCGATATGTCCGTTGTCTTGTTTCCCGAACGACAGATAGGGCGTTTAGCACTGACGTCTTCACGGTAATAGAGTTCTTCCAAAGGAATCAATGAGACACTCAATTGTTTAGCCATATACATCTCTATTTCGTCATCGGGCATATCGCTATAGCTTTCCTTGAGCCACTGTCTCATCAGATCATTCGCCGTTTGTTCGAAAGTCTCCTTTCCATCTGCACTATTCAGTTTGACGAAATAAGGGTAACTGCTCTCACTCCAGTCGTTGATGCTCTGCTCGCCATAACTGTTAATAAGATCTATGCTGCCCGGGGAACTGTTCTTTGGGTATTTGTCCCTCCAGATAGCCACAATTTTGCATTGATAAGGTGCGCCTGCAGGATTGAACGAAAGATAATCTCCAACCTTGAGTCCATGACGGTTGGCAAACCGACTCGAAATCGCAATAGATCCATTTTGTGACATGTCATCGAATGTTCCCGACTCGGCTTCAAAGTTAAAGACATCAAACACGCTCGGGGTGGCCCTATTCTCAATGGCAGAGAACTTTCGAACATTATCACCTTCCTTGAGATAGAACATGGATTCATCTACCTCTGTAGCGAATGTGATCGAGCCGAATGATTCCACACCTGAAACAGACGTCAAAATCTGCTCCGCCATCGGCCTGGCGTAATACAGCTCAAGTTCCCCGTCTTTTCCAGGATTCGGACGAGTCATCACAAAGATGCGATCCCCATTCTCAATCTCATGGTTATACGTGAATCCCCACTGCACCTGAGTCAAGATCACATAGAACGCCGCAAAGGCCACCGCCATGCCGAAAATGTTCAGCAGACTGCTCGCCTTATAATGGCGCAGAGTGTTCAAAAAGTTTTTCAACAGATACTTCATCGTATTATAATCCTTCTTTATTCTTTTTTCAATTCAATTGCCGGATTTGTCCTCGCGGCCTGAAACACCTGGGGAAAAACGCACACAAATGCCATAAACATCGTGATGGCGAAAGTCAGAAGATAGATCCAGATGCTGCCTCCTGCGCTCATGGGAATTCCGAGATAGATGCTGTTGTTTACCCAAAATGCGATGGGTATTCCTATCAGGTTCCCAATGAACATAATACGGAGGAATCTCCACAGATATGTGCGGGTTTCCTGTCCGATACTGCCGCCGAAGATCTTTCTGATGGAAATATCACGTCGATGGCTGGTTACATAAAAAGTGCTCATCGCCATGATACCTGACAACGCCAGGATAAGCGGGAGAACCGAAAAGAAGAACAAGAGGCGAAGCAATGAACCCTCTGTCGATTCATTGATCTTCTTTTGCACTACATCTGGGATATATCCGGAGTCTCTCGGCTCTGGGCAGTACCCAAGCATTTGTATGGTCATCTTCTTGTAGGTGTCCATTATGTTTGCACTACATTCGGAATGATCGCCGATTGTTTTGACAATAATACGGTCAAACGGTCCTGTTTCAGTAATCTCAACGGCTCGGATTCCGTCACCCTGGATACGTCCAACGAAATCTTTCACAACGCCATTGAGTTGCGGAATACCGATCTGTCTCATCAACTCTTCAGGAGAGTTGCTTGAAGCAAACCAATTGTATGCACTCTCTGTCAGGTAGCCACCGAACCCGCCCTGTTTTCCGGACATCATTTCAATACCAAACGCCCGGAACGCGTCTTCCGTACAAGAGATAACGTTTATCTGATGTTTCCCGATGGTCTCGTCCTCAAAATAGCGCAGTCCCCATAGCCCATCTCCGGGTGAGTCGTTGGCCAGCCCGGCAAATTCTACGCATGGAAGCTCCCGAAGGGCTGCCACGGTTGAATTCATGACTGGTTCAGAAAGAGACCCCGCAATCATGAAGGTATCGTTGACATCACACCCTAAGGGGCTTGACTTCGCATTATCGAATTGGAATAGGTTCAGCAGCAGGATGGCAATCATAGCGACTGAGAAGACGCATTGCAGTCCGATGAAGACCTTTCCCAATACGCTCTTTATCTGATATTTGAATTCTCCACGGACAACATCGAGAGGAGAATACTTTGCAAGTACCCGGGCAGGAATGATGCCTGACAGGAACGAGACAACCAGCAGTGCTATCAAATAATACACGATGGCTGGCAGGGAAAGTTTGTTGCTGAGGTTCAGAGGTGATCCGAATCCCGTCAGCAGCTCATTGATCCGCCCATAGACCATTGAAGACAACAGCCAGCCCAGAACGAAACAAACGGCAGTGATAATCAGCGATTCTGATAGCACCCGAAAGATAATCTCCTTTCTCGATGAACCCAACAACCGCCGCGTAGCCATCTCTTTGGCCCGCAGGGTGGTCAGGGCCGTGTTCAGAAGAGTACAGTTCAGCAAAGAGAAAATGATCAAGACCACCGCAAGGACACTCATGAAATAAAAGCCGAGGCCTCCGGTTGATGTCAGCGCCGTATTCCACAGCCAGGACGATACTTTGTCATATCGGCGCAAGCGAAGAGCATTCTTGTGTTGTTCATGCGCTCGGTAATAATCGGCGTAGTATTCATTGCACAAGCGAGACAGCTTCTCCGTCAGAACCTGTATGTCCGTTCCTTCCTTTACTTGAATGAATATCGGCATTTCGTTCCACCAAGAATCCGGATTCGTCCGCTCATTGTCAAGCAACGGGGAATTCTCACCGAAGATGAGATCCACATCTGGAATGAGTGATTCATGATAGTTCCCAAAGATGGCGCAGACGGAATAAGTCTGGTCCTCGTGAATCAATATATCTCCGCAATTGATTCCGCTTCTGGCGGCAAAAGATTCTGAAACCGCAAGCTGATAACGGTCTTCGAGCCCTTTCAAGTCTCCGGTAATAACTGATGCCGGGAAGAAGCCGAAGAAGTCCCTGTCAACGACCATCTTTTGGATAGAGAAGGACTCCTGCTTATAATATACGGGAGACTCATAACCAAAGTTGTATGCGCGAAAGTGAGTGACAGCCGTGACATCCGGTTCGGAGTTCCTGATTTGCTCCGCGAGTCCCCAGGTCGTTTCCTGAGATTCACTTATCGGGCACACTTCGTATATCTGACGCCAATTCGGATGACTGTGGTCAATGGTCCATCGCACACCCAGGAAACTTAACAGCGGAAGGATAAAGGCAAGCGACAGGCTTAGTCCAATTACCTCAATCAGATAATAGAACTTGTTCCGAAATATGAATGTGAAGAAGCTGCGCATACTGTTACTCTTTCTTGAGTTCCACCGCCGGATTCGTCCTTGCCGCCTTCAGAGTCTGCCACAGAACAGCACCAAAGGCGATGGCCGCTGAAATGATTACAGACACTATGAACACCCATCCGTAGCCTTCTACGCGATAAGCAAAACGCTCCAGATACACTCTAGAAGCCCAGACGGCCAGCGGAACACCAATCATACAGGCGATGCCTGTCAGAATCATATAAATCTTGACGTTCCTCCAGATCTCGCCATTGACATCAGCCCCAAAGACTTTGCGCACGGCAATTTGCTTGGTATTCTCATCTGCGAAGTAAGCGCTCATGGCTAGCAGGCCCAGAAGTGATATCAGAACCGCTAGAACAGCAAACAGTTCCACAAGGCGGAGGGTCCTTCGTACAGGAGCAAGTATTTTCATGTTAATGTCCCGTACAAAGCCATATCGCCATGCTGGTTCTTCCACACCGCTGGTCTCCAACCGGTATTCCTTGTAGGCCTGCCGGATGGCTTCATCGTAGGACTTGTCCTCTCCGGTCGTGCCGATCAGCAGACAGTTCGAATACCTCAGTTCTTCGGTCCGGACAACGATGACTCCGCCAGTTGAATTGCTCATGCCATCTGAGGCTGGCCGGGTTGGGAAATCCGTCACCACGCCACCAATGAACTCAGGTTGAGCCCCATTCATATTGATTCTCTTAGGAAACACTGTGGAAGTGTCCGATACCGCAGCGGCATTGAAGGCACTGCGGCTCATCCAAATCGAATGCGTCAGCGGATGGCCGAAATCCTCTTCTATTTCCAGTCCCAGAAGTCTGAAATAGGTGGAATCGCAAATGATGAGAGGCATATCTACTCGATGCTCTTCGTCCACCTTAATTCCCATTGTCATATTGATAATGCCAGGGATACCGCGACCAACGCCTGCTTCCGTGACAAAGGAAAGCTGTTCAACCTTGTCCTTGAAAAGCTTCATCTTGTCATAATTCTGGGCTGAGTATTCGATGTAATATAGATTATCCGTGGCGGCGTGCATCGGCCTGGTAACCATGTGCCGCATCTGAACCTCCATCACCAGCGCCAGTGCAATCAAAGATACAGAAAGGATATTCTGTACCACAATGAACACTTTGCTCAATATCATTTTGTTGCGGCGCTTTAGTGTTCCCTTGATGACATCGATGGGCTCGTAGCGCGAGGCGACGATGGCTGGAAGAAAGCCGCAAATGGTGCCCAGCAACAGTATACCGGCAATGTACGCCATAATATACCCCGGTGTCATCATGAATGTCAGTTTTACACTGGTGTCTCCTACGCCCAGATTCAACTCGCCCGGATCGCTAGTGGAAACCAGGCTGTTCATCATAGGAAGCAGGAAGTAGGCCAGCAAAAGCGCCACGGCAAAGCATACGGCAGTAAAAGCCACGGATTCGCCGATGTGCTTCCACAGGATGCTTGACTTTTCGGCTCCCAGCAACCGTCTGGTTGCCATTCCCTTGGACCGCTTGCCTGCAAGTGCCAGGTTCAGATTCACATAGTTGAAGATAGCAGACAACAATAACAGGAGAACAACCACCGTCAGGAGTTTAAGCATCTGGGGATTGCCTTGACGAGTGAGCTCATTGCTGTTCGATGAAGAAAAGAAAGCCTCGTCCATTCTGTATGCTTTCCATAAGTTCACTTTCTCCGCTCCCCAGATGGGTTCGTAATTCTTATGCAGGAGTTCGTTCACTTTAGCCCGTACGTCGGCAACATTCGCATCACCGCGGACCCGGAACCATGTGGTGTAGTTGCCGATACTGCCGAAATTTCGTTCCTCATCAGCGGACCATGTTGCAGAGATGTGCGTAATGACATCGCATGGCATGAAGAAGGTTCCATCAAAATCGGCAAAAATTCCTTTAACAATTCGATCCGATTCGTCCACGTTGATGACTTTGCCTAAGAGGCTTTCTTCATCCTTAGCCAGTTTTCTAGCCAGGGATTCACTGATGAGGATATCATCCTTTCCGACAAAATCTTCAGCACGCCCTTCCTTCAGACGATATTCTGGGAACACCCTGAAGAAGTTGGCCTCGGACTCAATGCCGGAACACTGGAACAGCTGTTCACCTTCTCGAATAAGGGGCTGATATAAGAGGGCCATATGC
Source organism: Bacteroidaceae bacterium (assembly GCA_045642985.1). Taxonomy (GTDB): domain Bacteria; phylum Bacteroidota; class Bacteroidia; order Bacteroidales; family Bacteroidaceae; genus Colenecus. The sequence continues at coordinate 11,244 of JAZUJU010000065.1, forward strand.
GTGACTGCATCCATTTCCGGGATGTTCATCTCCAACTCCTCTTTATCCCAGTAAGTCAGGCCGAGGTACTCATCTGTTCCCAGTACAAAAGTGTTCCTCCACTCCGGGGACTCGTGCGCTACCTGATACTGCTGCGCCACGTAACTTCCGGTCAGAATCACGAACGCCAAGCTCAAGGCCAGTCCAACCGCCTCAATGGTGGAATATAACTTATTGCGGGAAAGAAATTTTAGATAGCTCTTCATATTACTCTTTCCTTGTTTCTAATCGCGTCTTCTTACAGTTCATTCTTGACATCGCTCACAATCTTACCGTCGAACAGGTCGATAGTCCTCTGAGCCATGGCCGCATCCTTCTGTGAGTGGGTCACCATAACGATTGTTGCACCCTCCTGATTAAGTTCCTGCAGGAGCTGCATTACCTCGCGGCCATTCTTGGAATCCAGGTTACCGGTAGGCTCATCGGCCAGGATCAGCTTAGGATTGGCCACACAGGCACGGGCGATGGCCACACGCTGCTGCTGACCTCCGGAGAGCTGCTGAGGGAAGTGCTTTGCACGGTGGCTGATGTTCATGCGCTTCATCATCTCGGTCACACGAGCCTTGCGCTCCGAAGACGGAATGTCAAGATAGCGGAGCGGAAGCTCGATGTTCTCATACACATTGAGTTCGTCAATAAGGTTGAAGCTCTGGAACACAAAGCCGATGTTGCCCTTGCGGAACTTGGTGCGGTCCTTCTCCTTGAGATTCGCCACCTCGGTATCTCCGAACTGGTATGAGCCTTCTGTAGGATTGTCAAGAAGGCCGAGGATGTTCAGGAGTGTTGACTTGCCGCATCCTGAAGGGCCCATGATGGCCACGAACTCGCCGTCCTTGATTTCGAATGATACACCATTGAGAGCTGTTGTCTCGATTTCTTCCGTTCGGAAGATCTTTTTGATGTCTGTTACTCTTATCATATTACTTACTATTAATTGTTTTTAATGCAAAATCAACACTTCATTCTCACCAAAGCTGTCATAGCCCGAGGTGATTACTTTCTCGCCAGGCTCCAGGCCTTCGAGGGCCTCATAGTACTGAGGGTTCTGACGGCCTATGCGGATCTCGCGCTTTGTTGCCTTGCTGCCGTCCTTGCTCACCACGTATATCCACTTTCCACCTGTCTTCTGGAAGAAGCTGCCGCGGGGGATGAGCACAGCGCCTTCTGGAGAGCCGAGCTGGAGATTGAGGTAATAGGTCTGGCCGCTGCGGATGTTCTCAGGCACCTCGCCCTCGAACTTGAAATCGGCCTTGAACTTGCCGTCACGCACCTCAGGATAGACCTTGCGCAGCGATGCGTTGAAGGTCGCACTCTGGCGCTCGAAAGTAGCAGCAAGGCCAGGAGTCACGCGGTCGATGTAATGCTCGTCAATCTGCGCCTCAATCTTGTAGCTGCTCATGTCGCTTATCTGGCCTATCTTGGTGCCGGCACCGATGTTCTCTCCGAGCACAGCGTCAAGGATGCCGAGCTGTCCGTCGATAGGAGCCTTGATGGTGAGGTTGTCCTTACGCTTGCGTATCATACGCATGTTCAACTGCATGTTCTCCAGACTCTCACGCATGCGCTCCACCTGAGTCGAGCGGAAGAGGCTGTCCTGAACCTCCTTGTCGAGGATGATATGCAACTTCTCAGCCGCAAGGTCATAGTCCTC
>JAZUJU010000066.1:0-6883 GCA_045642985.1 Bacteroidaceae bacterium
CACTGCCTATTCCACACTTTCCTGTGCGCAGCGACTCTCTGACCTCATCAACTGATGTTCCTATGCAGGACCATATTCCTATGCCCGTGACAACGACCCTCTTCATTTCAGTTCAATCCTCCGTTTATTCCTATTACCTCGCCTGTGATGTACCCCGCCTCGTCCGAACACAGGAATCCGACCAGACTGGCCACCTCGTCAGGCCTGCCGAAACGCTTCATCGGGATGAGCTGTTTCAGTTCATCAGCGGGGAGGTCTCTTGTCATATCAGTCTCTATGAATCCGGGTGCGACGGCATTGACCGTAACGTTCCTCGAAGCAGTCTCGTCGGCCAGCGAGCGGGTTATTCCGATGACAGCCGCCTTGGCAGCTGAATAGTTTGTCTGACCGGCCTTTCCCTTGAGTCCTGAAAGCGATGACATATTGACAATGCGGCCTCCGTGTCCGCGCCGCATCATCTGAGGCAGCAGATAGCGGGTCACATAAAAAAGTCCGTTCACCGAGGTGTCGATAACGCTCTTCCAGTCCTCCTCGGGCATCATAAACATCATTCCGTCACGACAGATGCCGGCATTGTTGACCAGATATGCCACATAATCGTCGGGATGTTCGCGTTCCCAGCCGCCCAGGGCTGACTCCACCTCCTGAAGGCAGCACACGTCAAACCGAAGAAGTTCCGCCTGTCCGCCATTGGCCAGGATCATATCCCGCACCTCGTCAGCAGCATTTTCGTCTGTTCTGTAATTGATTATGACCGGAATGCCCATAGCAGACAACTTCAGGCAGCCAGCCCTGCCAACCCCTCTTGATCCGCCGGTCACCAATGCATATTTCATCGCCTGAGAGTCCTTTATTATCAAAACGCAAAGGTAATCAAAAATCGCTTAAATCCCATTTTTATAATAGGAGTTTGTGGGATAAGCGTTAAAAATCAGATGGCTTATTTGCGGCCGAAATCCGCCGGAATTTCGCCCCAACGGTCAGTGTCCCACTTCAGGATTGGATTTGAGAAACGGTTCTGAAGAAGCCACAGTTCAGCGCGTTCAATCACGCGGAACAGTTCTTCCGTTACGGGCGAAAGAGGCAGCTTGGTCCTGCACTTGCCGCCTCTGACCCACAGGATGGCATTGCGGCTGTCGCTGTATATAGGCCAGTCATTGAGGCCCTTCTGCTTGAGCAGCGCCAGCCCGTGCACTATGGCAAGAAATTCGCCTATGTTGTTGGTACCCAATGTAGGTCCGAAGTGGAACACCTCCTGCATCGCGCCCAGAAAGATGCCGCGATACTCCATCGGCCCAGGGTTGCCGCTGCATGCTGCATCGACCGCCAGAGCATTGCGCTGCACCTCGGCGGGAAGCGGACGCGGTTCCTTAGTTCTGCCTGAGCCCTTCCTTGACGGAATCTTCTTCTCTATGAAATCATCAGGACGGCCGGCGAAGGCACGCTGCGCCTCCTCAATAGTGTCAAAGCTCTTATAGACAGCCCCTTTCCATTCCTGTACCTGTGCGCGGCACTGCTCCCAGCTGTCATATATGCCGGGAACAGCCCCCACCCACACAACATAGAACTTGGCTTTTGCCATAGGCTTCGGCTTGACCTTACATCCTGTCGGGGACTTCGATGCCCAGGAGCTGCATGCCGAGACGTATCACCTTGCCGACATTGGCAGTCAGCATAATGCGGAACAGTTTCAGGTCAGCATTCTCCTCGTGCAGGATACTGAAATCGTGATAGAACTGGTTGAACTCCTTGACCAGTTCATACACATAGTTGGCAATAGCCGAAGGGTTGTAGTCCTCGCCGGCCTGCCTTACGACCTGTCTGAAGCTGACCAGATGACGGATGATGGAAATCTCCTTCTCAGAGAGTTCCAGTCCCTCAGCCACGAATCCGGCAGGAATGCAGATGCCGCTCTCGGCAGCCTTACGCATTATGGAGCAGATACGTGCATGGGTATACTGGATGAACGGTCCGGTGTTGCCGTTGAAGTCAATCGACTCCTCTGGATTGAAGGTCATGTTCTTGCGGGCATCCACCTTCAGTATGAAATATTTGAGAGCGCCGAGACCGATTATGCGTATGATGTATTCGGCATCCTTCCTGTCCAGGCCGTCAAGTTTACCGAGTTCCTGCGAGGTCTTGCGCGAAGTCTCTATCATATCGTCTATCAGGTCATCGGCATCGACCACAGTTCCCTCGCGGCTCTTCATACGTCCGTTCGGCAGTTCCACCATTCCGTAACTGAAATGCACCAGATCCCTGCCCCACTTGAAGCCGAGACGGTCCAGCAGAATTGAGAGAACCTGGAAGTGGTAGTTCTGCTCGTTGCCGACCACATAAATCATCCTGTCAATGGGATAGTCTTCGAAACGCAGTTTTGCAGTGCCTATGTCCTGAGTCATATAGACCGATGTGCCGTCACTGCGGAGCAGCAGTTTCTGGTCTAGTCCGTCAGCTGCGAGGTCCGCCCAGACAGAACCGTCCTCCTTGCGGAAGAAGAGTCCCTTGTCCAGACCTTCCAGGACCTTGGCCCTGCCCTCCAGATAGGTCTGAGACTCATAATAAATCTTGTCAAATCCGACGCCCAGACGCTTATATGTCTCGTCGAATCCGGCATATACCCATTCGTTCATTTTAGCCCACAGTTCGCGGACTTCCTTGTCGCCGGCCTCCCAGCGGACCAGCATCTCATGAGCCTCGCGCATCAGTGGTGATTCCTGCTCGGCCTTGGCCTTGGCGGCCTCCTGAGCCTTCTCGTCCAGCTGGTCGTAATCTGCAGGCAGCAGGCTCTTCACCTCCTCCTTGAAGTGCTTGTCGAACAGCACATAGTAGTCGCCAATCAGATGGTCACCCTTCTTGCCGCTGCTCTCCGGGGTCTCGCCGTTGCCCCACTTCTGCCATGCAAGCATCGACTTGCAGATATGGATGCCACGGTCATTTACAATATTGGTACGTACCACTCTGTTGCCGCAGGCCGCCATGATGCGTGCCAGCGAGTTTCCCAGCAGATTGTTGCGTACATGTCCCAGATGCAGGGGCTTGTTCGTGTTTGGTGACGAGTACTCTATCATCACGAGCGGGGAATTTTCGCCGGCCGCCGTATAGCCGTATTCGGCATCGTCATTGACCATATTGAGCATGTCAATCCAGCAGACGGACGACAGCACCAGATTCAGGAAACCCTTGATCACATTGTAACCGCTTATTTCGGGTCTGTTGGACTTGAGCCACTCGCCGATTTCGCTTCCGGTCTGTTCCGGTCCCTTGTGCGACGCCTTGAGATAAGGGAACACGACTACCGTGAAATGTCCCTCGAATTCCTTCCTGGTGGCCTGCACCTGTACCTGTTCTGCACTTGCTTCAGAACCGTAAAGTTCCCTGACGGCCTGAGCCGTTCCCTCAGCTATCAAATTTTCGATACTCATACGTACATATTTAATTGCCGCGAAATTACTCAATTTTCGGCCCAATTCCAATATCAGGCGAAAAAACCCTCCAAGAATCAGGGTGGAAGTCGTATCCGGCATAAATCATCGGCAATAGAATTTTCTACCCGCATTTTTGTTTTGCGGCATAGTTTTATCGAAAAAATGCAGTAATTTTACCCGCAAATACAAAAATCGATGAGCAAAATCAGATTTGATGCGGTAGAAAAGGCCGCAGGAAAGCGACCGCTCGAGGTCAGGCAGGAAGGGCGCCCGTCCGATTATTTCGGGATGTATGTCTTCAACGGAAGCAGGATGTTCAAGTATCTGACACCCGAGGCATACATGCAGATGCAGGCCGTAATCAACGGTGACATCCAGGCTGACGACGCGCTGATAAGCCAGGTGGCATCGGGTATGAAAAGCTGGGCTATAGAGATGGGAGCCACCCACTATACCCACTGGTTCTCGCCTCTCACCGGCAACACCGCCGAAAAGCACGACGGTTTCATTCTGCCGGACGGCAAGGGCGGCGCCATCGAAGAATTCTCGGCAAAACTGCTCACGCTTCAGGAGCCGGACGCATCGTCATTTCCCAACGGCGGCATCCGCAGCACCTTCGAGGCCAGAGGATACAGCGCATGGGACCCCACATCACCCGCCTTCATCATTGACAGGACGCTCTGCATACCGACAGTGTTCATCGCCTATACGGGCGAAGCTCTGGACTACAAGGCACCGCTGCTGAAATCGCTGAGAGCCGTTGACAAGGCCGCTACCGATGTGTGCCGTCTTTTTGACAAAAGCGTCCACAAGGTCCACACCAATCTGGGATGGGAGCAGGAGTATTTCCTCGTTGACGAGGACCTGTACATGGCCAGACCGGATCTGGCACTCACCGGACGCACACTGATGGGACACGAAAGCGCCAAGAGCCAGCAGCTGAACGACCACTACTTCGGCGCTATCCCCGAACGCGTCTCCGCATTCATGGAGGAACTCGAAATCGAGGCGCAGAAGCTCGGAATTCCAGCCAAGACCTGCCACAACGAGGCTGCGCCCAACCAGTTCGAGCTCGCACCGATTTACGAGACCTGCAATCTTGCGGTTGACCACAATATGATACTGATGTCGCTGATGAAGAAGACTGCCGCCAAGCACGGTTTCAGAGTGCTTCTGCACGAAAAGCCGTTCAAGGGGATCAACGGCTCGGGCAAGCACTGTAACTGGTCACTTGAAACAGACACCGGCGACTACCTGATGGCACCCGGCAAAAGCGACAGGGAGAATCTGCGATTCATTACCTTCGTGGTGAACACCCTTGCAGCCATATACCGCCACAACGGACTGCTCAAGGCCAGCGTCATCAGCGCCACCAACGCTCTCAGGCTTGGAGGCAACGAAGCCCCTCCGGCCATAATCTCCAGTTTTCTCGGTTCCGAAATATCGTCCATTCTGGACCATATGGAGAACAGCGACAACTGGCTCAGGCTGCTCAGCAAACGCGAAGTCAAGCTTGACATCCCGCAGATCCCCAATATCATCATCGACAACACGGACCGCAACCGCACATCCCCGTTCGCATTTACGGGAAACAGGTTCGAGTTCCGTGCCGTAGGTTCCGAAGCCAACTGTGCATCGGCTATGATAGCCCTCAACTCGGCTATGGCCGAGCAGTTGCAGTTCTTCAAGCAGGATGTCGAGGAGCTGATGGCCGGAGGCGAGGAACGCGAGTTCGCCATCGTCAAGGCCCTGCGCAAGTACATTCTATATTCCAAACCTGTGCGCTTTGACGGCAACGGCTATTCCGAAGAATGGCGGAAGGAGGCCGAAAACAGGGGTCTGGACTGTGAGACGAGCGCTCCACTCATCATTGACCGATATCTGGACAGGCAGACCATTGAGATGTTCCGCCGGACAGGTGTCATGAGCGAACCGGAACTCAGGGCACGCAACGAAATCAAATGGAACACATACACAAAGAAAATCCAGATTGAGGCCCGCGTGCTCGGAGACCTTGCACTGAACCACATAATTCCAACAGCCACCAAGTACCAGAGTTTCCTGCTCGAAAACGTCATCAGAATGCGCAAGGTGCTGGGTGACAAGGCTGGAGACGAACTTTCCGCCGAGAATATCACGCTGATAAGGGATATGGCGCGCAGCACCGCCGAGATACGGCAGCTCGTCGCAGAAATGATAGAAAGACGCAAGAGAGCCAACGCCATCAGAGACATTCGTGAGCAGGCTGTAGCATATCACGACACCGTGTTCCCCATGCTGGAACAGATACGGAAGCGCATTGACGACCTTGAGTTCATGGTCGACGACGAGCAGTGGCCACTGCCCAAGTACCGTGAGCTGCTCTCGCTGTAACGGTCATCCGCCAGCAGGGCAAACGCTTGCATTTGTACATTACAAATTGTATTTTTGCGACATCGTAAGGACACAACGACATGAACAGGATACCGACAGTAACTAAAAATCTGCTGATCATTAACGCGCTGATCTGGTTCGGGGCAATGGCGATGGGCAAGTTGGGCATTGACATCAACAGTCTGTTCGGACTGCACTTCTTCAAAGCTTCAGACTTCCGCCTGTACCAGCTGTTCACCTATATGTTCCTGCACGACGGGCTGTCTCACATTTTCTTCAATATGTTCGCAGTCTGGATGTTTGGAAGCCTTATGGAGAACACCTGGGGTCCGCGCCGTTTCCTGTTCTTCTATGTTGCGTGTGGCCTGGGTGCAGGCATACTGCAGGAGTGCGTCCAGTACATCCACTGGCTGGTCGAACTGTCAGACTACGATATGGTCAATCTGGGCTACACCACAATGCCGATGAACGAATATCTCAATATGATGAGAACAGTGGGAGCATCCGGCGCCGTATACGGAATCCTGTTGGGCTACGGCATGACATACCCGGAGCATCAGGTATTCATAATTCCCATCCCTGTACCCATCAAGGCAAAGTGGCTGGTCACCGGATACGTCATACTTGAACTGCTGCTCGGTCTGAGCAACCGTCCCGGAGACAATGTGGCGCACTTTGCCCACCTCGGCGGAATGCTGGTCGGTTTCCTCATCATCAGATACTGGAGAAACAAATACAGACTAAGCTAACGGAACCGCGTACAGTCACATCATCCGAATCAGACATTCTGACTGCTAATATCAAGCACAAAGTACGCGTACACGCGCGCAACTCTTATAAAAAGTGTCAAGGAATGCCAAGATACCGAAATTTTGTCTATATTTGCACCCTTGAATTTGCGGAGTAGTCCGCATTGTGTTTTGACAACAAATAATTAATTCAAAATAATATGCAAAACAAAGGTTTCGTAAAGGTTTTTGCGATAGCACTGACACTGGTATGTCTTTTCTATCTGTCCTTTACTTTCAGGACCCGCAGCATTGAAAAGGCTGCCAAGGAGAGTCCTATGGGTGAGCAGGCCT
>JAZUJU010000067.1:0-14006 GCA_045642985.1 Bacteroidaceae bacterium
CCTGAAGGACCATTTCAACGGTGAGTGCTGCGAGGTGGGTATGTATCTCGCAATGAGCCGTCAGGCTGACCGCGAGGGTTATCCCGAAATTGCAGAGGCTTTCAAGCGCTATGCTTACGAGGAGGCTGACCACGCATCACGCTTCGCAGAGATGCTGGGCGAGGTCGTATGGGATACCAAGACCAATGTGGAGAAGCGTATGATGGCAGAGCAGGGCGCTTGCGCCGGCAAGCTCGAGATTGCAAAGGCTGCAAAGGAACTGAACCTTGATGCAATTCACGATTCAGTACACGAAATGGCCAAGGATGAGGCCCGTCACGGAGCCGGTTTCTACGGTCTGTTCAACCGCTACTTCAAGTAATCTGAAAAGAACAGATAAATCAGGTCCCGGGCGTGTATCGTGCGACCGGGACCTGATTTGTTATTTCTGTCTGCAGGCTTATTGCAGAGGGAAGAACAGCGTTGTGAAGAATATGTTCGCGACCAGTATTATGAGGTTCATCGGAATGCCTATGCGCAGGAAATCGTTGAACCTGTAGCCTCCGGGGCCGTAAACCATCATATGCGTGGGCGAACCGATAGGAGTGGCGAAGCTTGAACCTACACTGATCATCAGAGCAACGCAGAATGTAACGGGGTTTACGCCCAGTTGGGTTGCAGTTGAGAATGCGATAGGGGCGAATATTGCACCGGCCGCCGTGTTTGAGACGAATTCGGTTATGAATGTGCCGGTTATGCAGATGGCGATTAGTGAAACGATTGGCTTCGTGCCGCATACTTTGAGAATGCCATTGGCCATAAGTTCTGCCAATCCGGTCTGTTCTATCGCATATCCGAAACAGATGCTTCCGGCAAATATTACCAGCACATCCCAGTCAATGGACTGCTTGGCCTGCCTGACAGAGCAACATCGGCATATCAGCATAAGAAATGCGGCGGCAAAGCAGCATTCGAGAACTGAGAAACGGTCTGCAAATACGAATGAGACAGTAATCATTGAAAGCATTATCAGAGCTGATAGGACGGCCTTTCTGCCTGCTTCGGGAGTGTTGTCGATGCCGTATATGCTGTTGCGCAGGCCGAACTTGCGGCAGATATGGAGAATATGTTCCGCCGAACCGCGTAGAACGATATGGTCGCCTCCCATCAGGAACTCATCCGGCTCCACCGGCTGGATTACAGCCCTGTCAAAGCGGACAAGACTCAGGATGAAGGGGCGTTTGTCGGTATCGTCTGCTTGGAAACTGATGTGCTCGTCAAGTCCGCATTCTGAAAAGCTCTGGCCGACAAGATGGCTGTTGGACGGCAATGTCAGATCGTAAATTATGTTTTCATCTCCCTGCGCCTGGCTTTCCTGTTTTCTCTTTCTTTCAGGCAGCAGCCTGCTCAGGACGATGACGGACAGGACACCTATCACAAGGCAGCACAGGCCCGGCAGCAATGGGGTGAACAGCGAGAGCGAATGCCCTGTCTGATCTGAGTAGAACTTTGAAATTATCAGGTTGGGCGGTGTGCCGATAAGTGTGCAGACGCCACCCATTCCGGCTGCGTAGCTGAGCGGGATATAAAGCTTGCTGGGCTCAATCTTGAGTTTTTTCACCCAGATTCTGACTACGTTTATGAAAATGGCGACAATGGTCGTGTTGCTCATAAAAGCACTCAGGCCTGCAACGGGAAACATCAGCTTGACTATGGCTGATTTGTAGTTCTTGGGCGTGCCGAGAACATGGTCCACAATCCATTTCAGCGTGCCGGAATAGGCTATGCCGGCTACGACTATGAAGAGCAGAGCGACAACAACGACGCTTTCGGAACTGAATGCGGACAGAACTTTGCCGGTCGGGAGTGTCCCGGTAACAACCAGCAGCACTATGCCCCCGAAGAAGACGATGTCAGTAGGATAGTCTGTTTTGAGGAGTATGGCGAAAACGCTTAGGATCAGCAGCACGGTGAACCACGCGTGCCAGTCAAGTCCGAGTATTGTCAGAATGAGCGGTGAACACATCTTTTTCGGATTCATAGAACCAAAAAAAGGCGGTCCTCATGAACCGCCTTTCTGTGATTCCGTTAATGGATTCAAGCCTCTGCCGGAGCTGCTTCTGCCGGAGCTGCCTCTGTCTGTGCTGCTGCCTCTGCGGCTGCTGCTTCAGCGGCTGCTGCCTCTGCTGCTGCGAGAGCTTCAGCCTTCTTCTTGGCTACCTTCTCTGCAACGGCTTCGTTGACCTTCTTCTCCGCCTCGAGTATTGCCTTGCCCAGTTCGCGCTTTGCCTGCTCGACCTTGACTGCGACAGCCTTCTTGCTGCTTTCCTTGGCCTGCTTCCATGCATCGAACTTAGCCTGAGCGGCTGCTTCGTCGAAAGCACCCTTCTTGACACCGCCCTGAAGGTGCTTCATCAGATAGACACCCTCTGCGGAAAGAATGTTGCGTGCTGTGTCGGTCGGCTGTGCGCCACAGTTGACCCAGTACAGTGCTCTCTCGAAATTCAAATCTACTGTAGCGGGATTGGTGTTAGGATTGTAAGTACCAATCTTCTCAATAAACTTTCCATCACGTGGAGCATCTGAGTTCGCAATGACGATTGAATAGAATGCGTAGGCCTTGTGACCTCTTCTCTGCAATCTGATCTTAGTTGCCATAGTTTCTCTTTTTTTAATTGATTAATGATTTGAATTATGCCCTGAACCCGTCAAGGCGCCGCGAAGTTAGTGATAATTATAATAAGTTGCATCCCGGCGGCCTGCTTTTTTGCCAGATGGCTTGCCGAATTATAAAAGATGTGGTTTTTTTGTTCACTATGGATTGAATTATTGTATATCTTTGAAGGTTATATAAGGACTGATAACTCATCAAGAAAATATGAAAAAGATTACTCTGGTAACTGTCGCTATTGCGGCACTGTTTGTGTTCTCTGCAAATGTATCCGCGCAGGATGCTCCGGATAACAAGGTGACAATGAAGATATGGCCGGACGGCGCTCCCAACAGCAGCGGTCCTAACGCACGTGATGCGGGATTCGAGCCGATTCTTGTAATCTACAAGGCTCAGGAGCCTAACGGACTGGCTGTCCTCGGTCTGCCGGGCGGCGGTTACGCCATGCTGTCAAAGACGCACGAGGCTCATGATTTCTACAAATTCTACAATTCCATAGGTGTCACTTATGCCGTTCTGGAATACAGGTTGCCGAACGAACATAACGAGATACCGCTTAGTGATGTGCATAAGGCTATGTCCATTCTGCGCGGTATGGCTGAGGAACTCGGTTTTACCAAGCTCGGCATCCAGGGCTGTTCCGCAGGCGGGCATCTGGCGTCGACGGCTGCAACACATTACACCTCGCCGGAGAACCGTCCGGATTTTCAGGTTCTTTTCTACCCTGTAATCACGATGGACAAGTCGTTCACCCACATCAGCTCGCACGATCTGCTGCTTGGCCAGAATGCAAGCGAGGAACTTGAGATCCAGTTCAGTAATGAAAAGCAGGTGACATCCGACACCCCTCCCGCAATTATCTTCCATAGTACAGACGACAGACTGGTTCCGGTAGAGAACAGCATCCGCTACTATCAGGCCCTGGTTGCCAACAGGGTATCGGCATCGATGCATCTCTATCCGCGCGGCAGCCACGGCTGGGGTGCAGGTGACAACTTCGCTTACAAGGCTCAGTGGACTTCGGAACTTGAGGCATGGCTGAAGAATGAGATTCTCAAACCGCAGGGCCAGGGCGGTTTTGGCGGTTTCGGCGGCTTTGGCGGCTTCGGTGGTTTCGGTGGTTTCGGTGGCGCTCCTGCTAACTGATTTTTTTCTGCTGAATGGAAGAGGAACTCAGACACGAAGGTATTGTAGATTCCATAGACGGGGATGTTGTCCGCGTCAGGATACTCCAGTCGTCTGCCTGCGGCGGATGTCAGGTCAAATCACTGTGCAAGGTGTCGGAGTCCAAGGAGAAACTGATTGAGGTGACCGATGCCGTTGCGGCTGGCAGACTTGCCGTCGGTCAGCCGATCAATGTGGCAGGCACTGTAGGACAGGGCATGAGGGCCGTGATGCTTGCCTTCACGCTACCGCTGCTGCTTATGTTGGCCGCGGTTATCACAGGCTATGCTCTCGGGGCCTCGGACGGCGTCGCTGCAATTGTCGCTCTGGCTGTTCTGGTGCCGTATTATGTGCTGCTTTTCCTGATGCGGAACAGAATAGGCAGAAAATTCCGTTTCAGTATAATAGATTGATAATAATTCTATAAACAATATGTCAAATCTGATTTTAACAGCAGTGATTGTGCTGGGTATCACGGGGGTACTCATAGGAGTGGTACTCTACCTGATTTCCAAAAAGTTCGCAGTCGAGTCCGATCCCAGAATCGGTCAGATTGAGGAACTGCTGCCCGGCGCGAACTGTGGTGGATGCGGCTTCCCCGGCTGTTCCGCCTTTGCCGAGGCCTGTGTCAGGCAGGGTTCTCTCAAAGGTATGAACTGCGCGGCGTCCAAGCCCGAAGTGATGGAGAAGATTGCTGCCATAATGGGCGGCGAAGTTGAGGCTGTGACCCCCAAGGTCGCGGTGGTGCGTTGTGACGGCAGCTGCGAAAACCGTCCGCGTCTGAATGAGTATGCGGGCGTGAAACGCTGTTCTATTGCCAATATGGTCTGTGGCGGTGAGACCGGTTGCTTCTACGGCTGTCTCGGCTGCGGAGACTGTGTGAGCGCCTGCCGTTTCGGAGCAATCGCGATGAATGCCGCGACAGGACTTCCTGAAGTCAATCAGGACCTCTGTACTGCCTGCGGTGCCTGTGCGACAGCCTGCCCGAGACACATCATCGAGCTTCGCAACAAGAACAAGAAGGATCGCAGAGTGTATGTGAGCTGCGTGAACAAGGACAAGGGTCCTGTGGCCAAGAAAGCTTGCGCCGTTGCCTGCATAGGATGCGGAAAGTGCGCGAAGGCCTGTCCGTTCGAGGCTATCACTGTCGAGAACAATCTGGCTTACATTGATCACGAAAAGTGCCGTCTCTGCAGGAAGTGCGTTGACGAATGTCCCCAGCACACCATCAAGGCCGTCAATTTCCCACCGGCCAGGCCAGCAGCTCCGGAGAACGCTGACAATACGACATCAGATACTGCTAACGCTTAAAACTTCAGGACTATGCTAAAGACTTTCAAGATAGGAGGCGTGCATCCGAATGACAACAAGTTGACACGCGACTGCAAGACTGAGACTCTGGCTCTGCCGAAGCAGGCCGTCTTTCCGCTTTCACAGCATATCGGCGCACCTGCAGTCCCGTGCGTGCAGAAGGGCGATGCCGTCAAGGTAGGCACGCTGATTGCTACCGCCGGCGGATTCGTATCAGCCAACATACATTCGTCGGTATCGGGCAAGGTGGCCAAGATTGACACCGTCATAGATGCCAGCGGCTACCGCAAACCGGCCATCTTCATCGATGTTGACGGTGACGAGTGGGAGGAGACGATTGACCGCTCCGAAACGCTGGTAAGGGAATGCAGCCTTTCATCACAGGAGATAATAGACAAAATCAAAAATGCCGGCGTGGTCGGTATGGGCGGCGCCTGTTTCCCGACACATGTCAAGATGATGCCCCCGAAGGACTGTAAGATTGACTGCCTGATAGTCAACGGCGTGGAGTGCGAACCGTTCCTTACCGCAGACCATAGGCTGATGCTTGAACATCCGGACGAAATATTGACGGGCGTGTCAATCATCCTCAAGGCTCTTGGGATAGACAGAGGATATATTGGCATCGAGGCCAACAAGCCGGATGCCATCGGACTGCTCAGAAGCAAGGCCGGTGAATATCCCGGCGTGGAGATAGTTCCTCTCAAGATGAAATATCCTCAGGGCGGTGAGAAGCAGCTCATTGACGCCGTAGTGGGCCGTCAGGTTCCTGCACCGCCGGCAATTCCTGCAAATGTCGGTGCGATAGTGCAGAATATTGGAACGGTCTATGCAATCTACGAGGCTGTGCAGAAGAACAAGCCGCTTATTGAACGCAATGTCACTGTAACAGGACCGGATGTCAAGAATCCGTGCAATGTCGTGGCACGTATGGGTACCCCGATTTCACAGCTGATAGAATTTGCCGGAGGACTTCCGGAAAATACCGGTAAACTGCTGAGCGGCGGTCCAATGATGGGACGTCCTCTGCTCAATACAGATGTTCCGGTTGTCAAAGGTACTTCGGGACTGCTGATGCTGCCCCGCGAGATGGCTGAACGCAGGGAGGAACGTCCGTGTATCCGCTGCGCAAAGTGCGTGAGCGCATGCCCGATGGGACTCGAACCCTATCTGCTTGCAACACTCGGAGAGAGAAGTGACTGGGAACGTGCCGAGAAGGAGGATATTATGAGCTGCATCGAGTGTGGTTGCTGTCAGTCAACCTGCCCGTCGCGTCGTCCACTCCTTGACTGGGTGCGTCTGACTAAAACAACCGTGGGCGGCATCATCCGTTCGCGCAATGCTAAGAAATGACAGTTATGGCACAGAAATTATTATTATCGACATCACCTCATATTCATTGTGGGGATACTGTTGAGAGGAATATGCACAATGTCATCGTGGCCCTTATGCCTGCGCTCATTGTGTCGTTCTTCGTGTTCGGCATAGGTGCGCTGATAGTCACCCTGACATCGGTCGCATCATGTCTCTTCTTTGAATGGAGCATCACCAAGTACATTCTGAAGCGCGAGCGCTGCACTCTTGCTGACGGTTCCGCAATTATCACCGGTATTCTGCTGGCATTCAATCTGCCGTCAAACCTGCCGCTTTACATTATTATAATAGGCGCGCTGGTTGCAATAGGCATAGGCAAGATGACTTTCGGCGGACTGGGCAACAACCCGTTCAACCCGGCTCTCGTCGGCCGCGTGTTCCTGCTGGTGTCATTCCCTGTCAAAATGACCACATGGCCTGAAACCGGTCAGCTGATGGCATACGCCGATGCCACCACCGGCGCTACGCCGCTTGCTCTGATGAAGCAGGCGATAGCAGGCAATACCGATGCCCTGTCGCAGCTGCCGTCATATATGAACCTTCTGATAGGTAACAACGGCGGATGTCTGGGGGAGGTCAGCGTGCTTGCTCTGCTGCTCGGATTCGTTTATCTGCTGTGCAAGAAGGTCATTACCTGGCATATCCCTGTATCAATCCTTGCCACAGTCTTCGTGTTCTCCGGAATTATGTGGCTGGCAAATCCGTCGGTTTATGCTTCGCCTCTGTATCATCTTTGCAGCGGCGGCATAATGCTGGGCGCAATCTTTATGGCAACCGATTACGTGACATCGCCTATGACCCCTAAGGGACAGGTGGTTTTCGGTATCGGCATAGGTGTCCTGGTGCTTGTGATACGCTATTTCGGCGCATATCCCGAGGGTATGTCGTTCGCTATTCTTATCATGAACGCCATCGTTCCATTGATTAACAACTGGTGCAAGCCAAAACGCTTCGGGGAGGTAAAGAAATGAAAAAGCTGGAATCAAACTTCATTAATATGGCTCTGTCGCTGCTTCTGATTGCAGCGGTGGCCGCCGCACTTCTCGCATGGGTCTTCGGCGTAACCAAGGCTCCAATCGAGAAAATCAATGCCGAGACTCTTTCAAACGGTATAAAGAGTGTCATAGTGGGCGATTCCGATGTGAATCTCCTTGTAGAGGACCCCGTTGAAAAGGACGGTTATACATTCTATCGTGCATTTGATGCTTCGAACGACCAGCTGCTCGGCACTGCAGTCCGCTCGGTTGACCACAACGGCTTCGGCGGCGATATCGTGGTGCTTGTCGGCTTTGACCCGGACGGCACGATTCTCGGCTACGAGGTTCTTGAACATTCTGAGACTCCGGGACTGGGCGCACAGGCGGGAGAGTGGTTCAAGCAGTCTGCTGCTGCCAGTACAGGCGAACAGTCTGCTGCAGGCAAGGCATTCTTCGGCAGGAGCGTACCTGCGGGTAATCACAACATTATCGGAATGAATCCGGGCACGGCTGTCATGACCGTATCGAAGGACGGTGGTGACGTTGATGCAATTACCGCATCGACCATAACCTCGCGTGCATTCCTGCGTGCAATTCAGGGCGCTTACGACGCCACTATGGGTAACGTAAAATGATGGGTGTATGAATTACTTAAAGACGATATTCAATGGAATTATCAAGGAGAACCCGACATTTGTGCTGCTCCTTGGAATGTGTCCGACGCTTGCCACAACATCTTCGGCCGTCAACGGTATGAGTATGGGCATAGCTACTATGTTCGTGCTTATCTGCTCCAACACATTCATCTCGCTTCTGAAGAACCTTATTCCGGACGGCGTGCGAATCCCGTGCTACATTGTGGTCATCGCATCGTTCGTGACGATACTGCAGATGGTGATGCAGGCTTATGTTCCTGAACTATACAAGACGCTGGGTATCTTCATCCCGCTTATTGTCGTGAACTGCATCATCCTTGGCCGCGCTGAGGCTTTTGCTGCAAAGAACAATGTGCTTGCATCTCTCTGTGACGGTGTCGGCATCGGACTTGGTTTCACCATAGCCCTGACACTGCTCGGCCTTGTTCGTGAATTCCTCGGCAAGGGCACATTCTTCGGATGTGAGGTCCTGCCGGAATCGATGCACATTCTGGTGTTCGTGCTTGCTCCGGGTGCCTTCATCACACTGGGCTATCTGATTGCGATCGTTAACAAACTCAAGAAATCCTAACGAGACTGGATTATGGAATATTTTCTCATTTTTATATCGGCAATATTTGTCAATAATGTAGTACTGTCCCAGTTCCTCGGCATCTGTCCTTTCCTTGGTGTCTCCAAGAAAATCAGTACGGCAACGGGTATGGGACTGGCCGTGACTTTCGTCCTGACTGTCGCAGTGATTGTGACCTACGCGATGCAGGCTTGGATTCTGAAGCCGCTTGGCCTGGAGTACCTGCAGACAATCGCATTTATTCTGGTAATCGCTGGTCTTGTACAGATGCTCGAGATGGTATTGAAAAAGGTGTCTCCGGCCCTGTATCAGGCCCTTGGCATTTTCCTTCCGCTTATCACTACCAACTGCTGCGTACTCGGCGTATCTCTGCTTGTGGCCAATGGTACTTATAATGCCCAGGGACTGGAACCGTCACTTCTGACCGGTGTCCTGTATGCGTTTTCGACTGCTGTCGGTTTCGCACTTGCCCTGATTATATTTGCCGGCATACGCGAACAGATGAGCCTTGTCAATATACCAAAGGGTATGCAGGGCATGTCCATCGCGCTGATTACTGCTGGACTGCTTGCACTGGCATTTATGGGATTCAGCGGTGTGGACCGCGGAATTGCCGCAGCGATGGGACTCTGACATGTTCTCCTTTCCGAATGCCAAGATAAATATAGGACTCAATGTCGTGGCGCGTCGTCCTGACGGCTACCACGACATTGAGACTCTGTTCTATCCTGTAGCTATCCGGGATTTTCTTGACATCAGTCTTCGGACCGGCGGATGTCAGCCTGTCGCGTCCGGTCATAACGGCCCTGACTTCTCGGATGAAATCTGTACATTCACCCTTCGAGGAAATTCTCTCCAAGGTAATCCTGCAGACAATCTGGTAGTCCGGGCTTGTCGTATGCTTCGCGAGGATTTCGACATTCCTCCAGTCAGCATAGTTCTGGAAAAGAACATTCCTTCGGGTGCCGGACTTGGCGGCGGTTCATCGGACTGCGCTTCGGTAATCATTATGCTTAACCGGATGTTCGGTCTGAGAATGAAGGAATCGCTGATGCAGAGCTATGCCGCCAGACTTGGAGCTGACTGTGCATTCTTTGTGCTCAACCGTCCGGTACTTGCCACAGGAATAGGGAATGTGATGTCGCCTGTTGACATCTCTCTTGCCGGCCTGACGATGGTAGTGGCCAAACCGGACGTGGAGGTCTCTACCCGGGAGGCGTACAGTATGGTTACGCCAGGAAGACCGGCTACGGCTTTGTCCGAGGTGGTGAAACGTCCTCTGGAGGATTGGAGAGAAATCATTTCCAATGATTTTGAAAAAAGCGTGTTTGAACTTTATCCCGAGGTCAGGAAACTGAAGGACGTAATGTATGCGCTGGGCGCGGTCTATTCTGCCATGAGCGGCTCCGGGTCTGCAGTGTATGGCATCTTCCGTGACGATCCCGGAGATGTGAACCGTCTGTTTGAAGAATCAGACTGCAGGGTGTTCAAATTCCTGCTTCAGTAAGTTCGTTATCAACAAATTGCATTAATATTATTATGAGAGTATTAAGGAGTTTTCTGTTAGCTGTATTGTTATTAGCCGCGTCATCTGTTTCGTCTGTTTGTGCTCAGAATGCCAAGTATGTGTTCTATTTTATTGGCGATGGTATGGGTATGAACCAGGTTCTCGGCACCGAATATTATCTTGGGGAACTTTCTGGCAAATACGGAATCGAACCGTTATGCTTTGCCCAGTTCCCATATACCGGTCTGGTTACGACCTATTCCGCATCGACTAACATCACTGACTCTTCGGCGGCAGGTACGGCCCTTTCAACCGGCAACAAGACTGCAAACAATGTCATGGGTATGCTTCCCGACAAGACCACTCCAGTGGAGAGCATTGCTGCAAAGGCGCACAGGCAGGGAAAGCGCGTAGCTATCTGCTCCACCGTCAGCATTGACCATGCCACTCCGGCAGTCTTTTATGCACACTCACCGAGCCGTGACGACAGGTATGTAATCGGTCATCAGTTGTCCGAAACCGGATATGAATTCTTTGCGGGCGGCGATTTCGGCCAGAATACCGACAGAAGGAATCCGGACGCAAAGTCCAACACCGATTATGCAAAGGAGAACGGCTATACCATCGTTCGCGGTATGGCTGATTACAAGGCTAATTTCTCCAAGTCCGACAAGATGATTCTTCTGCAGAAGGAACGTGCAGACGGAAAGAATAGCGATCTGGTCGCTTGTATTGACCGTCAGGGTGATGAATTGAGCCTGTGCGACATTACTACGGCTGCAATCGATTTTATGATGAAGGATCCGGACAAGGGCTTCTTTGTGATGCTTGAGGGTGGCCAGATTGATCACTGGGCACACGGTAATGACGCCGCCTCGACATTCCACGAAGTTATCGATTTTGACAATGCGATAAAGATTGCCTATGATTTCTATCTCAAGCACAAGGATGAGACTCTCATAGTAGTGACTGCTGACCATGAAACCGGCGGCATTTCGCTCGGCAACGGAGCATACCGTCTCAACCTGAAGGTTCTGGAGAATCAGAAAATAAGCGAAGACCAGTTCGCCCGTCACATGGAGAATATCACCAAGGAGAGAAAGGATACTCTGAGTTGGGATGAGGTCAAGTCGGAACTGACCCGCTATTTCGGATTTTTCGATAAAGTCAGAGTAACAACTGCTCAGGAGGACAAACTGAAGGAAGCATATTTGGAGACTTTCGGAAGTTTGAGCCGCCGTCGTCGTCCTGCTGCCGCAGGGACTGTCGCTCAGGCGGTTCCTGAAGCATCCAAGGAGGAGTCGTACCAGTACTACAAGGCGGACAAACTCTCAGACCTTACTGTCAGAACAATGTGCGACATCGCCCAGGTGGGCTGGGGTACAGGTGAGCATTCTGGCGGCTATGTTCCGGTATTTGCAATCGGAGCCGGTGCGGATAGTTTCACCGGACAGATTGACAATACGGAAATTCCCGTCAAAATTGCCGCTGCTGCCGGTATCAGCTGGTAAGCGGAATCGTATTTCAGAACGGTATATCGCCGGCCGGACCTGCAAGAGGATCTTCGGGTATCTGGCCGGCGCTTTTTGGACTTTCGGCAGACGAGTTCATCCTGGAGCTCATCAGCATTCCTTCGGGTGCAGAAGACTGTTTGCCGCCTTTCTCTAGGTCGCAGAAACGTGCATAGCTGTTGTGAAATGCCAGACGTACATCGCCTACACCACCATTACGGTGCTTGGCGATGATTATTTCTGCCACTCCGTGCATGTCGTTGTGATGGTCATCCTCGAATATCTTATAGACTTCAGGACGGTGAATCATGCAGACAATGTCGGCATCCTGTTCGATTGAGCCCGATTCGCGCAGGTCGCTCAATTGCGGACGCTTGCCCTCGTAGCCTTCGCGTCCCTCCACGTTTCGGTTCAGCTGCGACAGCGCTATGATGGGGATGTCAAGCTCTTTGGCCAGACCTTTCAGCTGTCGTGAAATCATGCTGATCTCCTCCTGACGGTTATTGAAGTGCCACCCGCTGGCATTCATCAGCTGCAGATAGTCAATGATAATCAGCTGAACATCATGCTCGCTCTTCAGTCGCAGAGCTTTGGTCCTGAGCTCAGTGATGGATAATGACGGCGTGTCGTCAAGATAGAGCGGGGCATCCTGAAGCAGTTTGATTTTCTCGTCCAGCTGTCCCCATTCGTAGGGGGCGAGACGGCCGCTGCGAAGTTTTTCCGATGAAATCTCACAGATGTTGGTAATCAGTCGGTTGACAAGCTGGACATTGCTCATTTCGAGCGAGAACATTGCGACTGGCTGACGGTTGTGAATGGCTATGTTGAGCGCCATGGAAAGCGAGAATGCGGTTTTGCCCATTGCGGGACGTGCGGCCAGAATAATCAGGTCGGATTTCTGCCAGCCAGATGTAACCTTGTCCAACTCCGTGAATCCGCTGGCCAGTCCGCTCAGTCCAGTAGAGCGTTTTGCCGCCTGCTCGATTCGCTGCATGGCTTCCTCGATGACCGGGTTAATCTGCGTATAGTCCTTCTTGACATTCTTGTGTGCAATCTGAAACAGTTCACCTTCGGCTGACTGCAGCAGGTCAGACACATCGGATGTCTCGTCAAAAGCCCGAGTCTGAACTTCGCTGGCAAATGAAATCAGTTCGCGTGCCATCGCCTTCTGGGCAATGATGCTGGCGTGGTATTCTATGTGTGCGGACGATGTGACCTTTCCTGCCAAAGTAGTGATATAAAGCGGTCCTCCGACTTCGTCAAGTGTGCCGTCACTCTTGAGCTGCTCGGTGACGGTCAGTATGTCAATAGGCCTCTGATTCATTACCAGAGACATCACGGCATTGTATATCAGCTGATGTCTGTGATCATAGAAAGACTCTGCCTTTAGTATCTCACTGACCTTGGGGAATGCGTCCTGCTCTATCATAAGAGCGCCGAGAACAGCTTCTTCCAGCTCAATGGCCTGAGGCTGAAGATGATTCAATCCGATACTTCCTGAAGTGCTCCTTGATTTATTTGTCCTACTTGTAGGTGTTGCCATATCTTCCTTTTGTTGCCTGCAAAGTTACACTACCGGTAGTCCAAATGCGTAATGTGTGCTTATGCCTTTTCAACATTATCGGGACATTTATCAACAATAAAGGGGACTGACCTCCGTTCACGCTTGAACGTGGTCTGTCCCCTTTGGAGATTGTCGTTTCGGTAGGTTATTTCAGGGCGTAGTAGTTTTCCTCTTCGCCTTCTGTAACGTTGAGCTTGTTTTCACGGAGTAACCAGCCGAGACCGAGATAGAACTCCTTATCCTTAAGCTTTGCGATTTTCTTGATTTCCTTCTGTGACAGGGCATTCTGTCCTTCAAGTGCATGCCAAATCATACCGGCATATTCACCAACTGTTTGAATAAACATTTTTAAATTAAGTTTTGATTAGACACCGCAAAGTTACAATCAATATGTGATACTGCAACTTTTCGAAAGACCTATTTAACAATAATTGTGTTGTTTACCTCCTTATTTTGCAAATATTCAGAATAAATGCGCACTGCTTCGGCCACCATCTGGATGCAGGGCCGTTTTCTGTAATAATCGTTCGTGCGCTCCGCAGGGACTGGGCTGTCAGCCTGGTGCGCGCTTCCTACACCACCTCCGGAACCTATCGGACGTAATCCTAACAGCTCTCCGCAGATGATCGAACCGTTGCGCCTGCGGAACTCAGCTGCCAGTTGCTGGACAACCCGGTAGTTGTATTCCTTTCCTGCGGCATCGCCAGGTTCGGCAGAGCCG
>JAZUJU010000068.1:0-11320 GCA_045642985.1 Bacteroidaceae bacterium
ATCGCCTTCCTTGATTCAATAGACGAACTGACGGGTAAAACCGCACTACCGGATAACAAATGAAATAATGGCCAAGATTATTGAAGTACGAAACAGCACTGCGGAGTTCCTGACCTTTGTGGCAGCGAACAAGGAGGATGGTGTGCAGGTGGTGTATAAGGATGAGACCATTTGGGCGACTCAGGCGGCGATGGGAGAACTGTTCGGTGTTGAGGCGAAGACCATCGGTTTTCACTTGCAAAATATCTTCAATGAGGGTGAATTACAGCAAGATCGAACTACCCAGAAAATTGGGGTAGTTCAACTTGAAGGCTACCGTAATGTGAACCGTGAGCCTACATTCTATAACCTCGATGCCATCATCAGCGTGGGCTATAGGGTGAGCAGCATCCGTGCCACCCAGTTCCGCCAGTGGTGTACATACATACTTCGCCAGTATGCCATACGCGGCTATGTATTGGACCGCAAGCGTATGGAGAACGGTTCGTTCATCGGGGAGGATTATTTCGAGCATCTGCTGGCCGAGATTAGGGAGATTCGTCTGAGCGAGCGTCGCCTGTATCTGAAGCTTACCGACATCTACGCAACGAGCGTTGACTACAACAAGGATGCGCCCACCACACGGCTCTTCTACAAGCAGATACAGAACAAGATGCACTATGCCGTCCATCAGCATACGGCTGCTGAGCTGATTGTGGAGCGTGCGGATGCCGACAAGGAACATATGGGCCTCACAACGTGGGAGAATGCACCGGATGGAAAGATTGTGAAGACCGATGTCAGCATTGCGAAGAATTACCTCAGACAGAGTGAACTGGAGGACTTGGGAAGTGTGGTGACAGCTGTCCTTGAGTTTGCCGAGAGTCGTGCCAAACGCCATATCCCGATGACGATGGAGGACTGGGCAAAGCGCATCGATACGTATCTTTCCAGCGATGAGCGCCCGCTTCTGGACAATGCCGGCACGGTGTCGCACGAATACGCCAAGGAGTATGCCGAAACGGAATTCGAACGCTACCGCATCATTCAAGACCGCCTCTTCCGCAGCGACTTCGAGAAAATGCAGCTGGAAGGCGGCAACCTACCCGAGTTGCCGTTGGAAGGGATGACGGAGACGGGCGAATTATCGAGTAAAATATAGTAATAGATATGATAGATAACAACATCACAGCGATTCGCAAGAATTTGATTGCAGAAATTGAACGCAGGGTTAACGATAAGATTCTGGAGCGGACAAATGCAGACCTGCTTCTAAAATTGATAAATAACGCAGATTCCATTTCAGAAGCGATTTCCATTGCCCAGCTTGGAACAACATATAAGCGTACTGGACTTCACTATGACAAGCGCATTGAGAAGTACGGGAATACAATCAAATATTTTAAGAAAAATGAATCACTGAGTTTCAGCGATGGAAAAGAAGGTCCTCGTCATAAACTGATTATTGGGGACAATTATGATGCCCTGCAGAATCTGTTGATTGAATATAGAGGTAATGTGGATGTCATTTATATTGACCCTCCATACGGCAAGGATAGTATGGGCGAATTTGCCAAGACAAATTACGAGAATGCGCTTACCAGAGACAATCTTTTGTCAATGTTGCATCCAAGGCTTGTTTTGGCAAAACAGCTATTGTCAAAAGACGGCGTGATATTCTGCAGTATCGATGACAGAAATCAAGCTTATGTAAAATGTTTATTTGACGAAGTTTTTGGGGAAAGTTCTTTCCTTTTTAATGTTCCAAGGCAAACAATTAAAGGCGGAAAAACGACAACTACTATTTACAAGAATCACGATTACGTGTTAGCGTATACCATTAATAAAGAAATTCAACTTACATTATTGGATACAGATACAACTAGCTATGATCAAGAGGATGAATATGTTGCAACTCGCGGAAAGTATAAAGTAACTCAAACATTAGATTATGATTCCTTGTCATATTCTTCAAGCATGGATTATATTCTTAATTTTGACGGAAAAAAATTTGTGGCAGGTGGAAGTGCTGAGGAAAGAGAAAAAAGGATAAATGGAAATCATGCAAAACAAGATTGGACATGGAGATGGAGCGAAACTGATATTGAATGGGCTATTAGAAATAAGCTTCTTGTTCTTAAAGGAAATAGGATATACACAAAAACATACGAAAAATGCAGAAAGGTTATTGGTAAAGCAGAACTTCAGTATTTTGACAAAAAACAACAGGCTTATTCTTCATTGATGTATGTTGATAATGATTTTTCAAATAATATTGGGAAAAAAGATCTTGAATCGATATTGCCTGGCGCCAATGGATTATTCAAAAACCCAAAACCTGTTTCCCTTATTAAGGCATTGATAGATTTAGTTTGTTGTAAAGAAGATGCCGTCGTTCTTGATTTTTTTGCTGGCAGCGGTACAACAGGTCAAGCGGTACTCGAGTATAGATCAAAAGCCAAGAATACTTCATTCGTTCTGTGTCAAATCAACGAAATAACAGACGAAACCCCCAATGGCATTGCCTATGATGTTACATCCAAACGTCTTAAGCGCATTATGGCAGGCTCATGCTATGACGGTTCATCAAATTTTGCCTGGATAAAAGATAATGAGCCATATGGTGGCAGCCTTGATGTGTATGAAATAGAAAGTGTCTCCAACTCTGAGCACGTTTGTGGAAAAACGCCTTTCGATGTTATTGACGAAACGCTTTATGGGAAAGTAAAATTCGAGGCCCTCGAAGATAAAATCAAATGGGTGTGTGAAAATTTCGAGATAACCCAACATAAGGTTGAGAGCGATTCTGATTGGAAAAAACGTATTGAGGAATAGCCTATGCTGCATGAAGTAATACGCCTGCACGATAAGGCTGTTTCAGCCCTCATTGACCAAATAGGCAAGAAAAAAGAGATAACATTCAAGTCCCCTACGGGAAGTGGAAAGACATATATGATGGCTGACTTTATGAATAGGATTCTAGGACAGTATCGTGATGTCGTATTTCTTGTGTCATCCCTGTCGAAGAGCAACTTGGCAGAGCAGAATTACAACAAGTTCTGCGAGTATATGACGCAAGGAGAATTTACCTGTCTTAAGCCTTATTTGATCTCCAGCGAAATATCTGGGGAAGAATCGTTGTTTGTACCAACTGACTACAATGTGTATGTTTTGCCTCGTGATTTATACAAGAAAGGCGGCAGACTTATGCAGGGTGCGATGGACAATTTCTTGCAGACAATAACCGGCAGTTTGTTTGGGAATGGTCTGAACAAGCAAGTCTATCTCATAAAAGATGAATGTCATATTGCAACTAATAATCTTGATTCTCTTTCGGCTACCTACTTTTCAAAAGTGATGAACTGTTCGGCTACCCCAAACCTTTCAAGAGGGCAGCATCCAGATTTTGAAATCACTGAGGAAGAAGCCGTCAATGCTAAGCTTATTAAGGAAGTGGAATGGATTGAGGATGAGTGCGATGTGTCTGATGCCATAAATAAATTCGAAGAAATCAAAGATGATTATCGCAATAAGTTGGGCGTTAATCCTTGTCTGATAATCCAGATATCTAACAAAGATAAGGCAGAGCAGGAACTTGAGCATATCTACAGCGTCTTGAATAAGGCTGAACATCAGGATTTGAAATGGATGCTGATTGTTGACAAGGACAAGGATTGCAATACCAACGATGTTTTCAAGGCCAAGAAAATACCCATATCAAGATGGAAAGATTATGCAAAAGAAAAAGATTCTACAATTGATATAATCATATTCAAAATGGTGATTACCGAAGGTTGGGACATTCCACGTGCATGTATGCTATTCCAGATGCGCGATAGTCAAAGCACCCAACTTGATGAACAGGTGGTCGGTCGTGTCAGACGTAATCCCCGTCTTCTAGACTTCGAGAAACTGACTTCTGATGCTCAGGAGCTTGCAATGAAAGCGTGGGTTTGGGGCGTGAAAGAAAAAGATAAACAGAAAACTTATGTTGCTTCTCTGTTTGATGAGCCGTCGGACATTACGAACAAAATACGAATTAAGACTACGAGGCTGAAAACACTTTCAAAAAAACCGGGATTTGACATCAAAGTCTTTATGGATGAATGTTCTGATGACAACAGATATTCCGACATATTCTCCTTATATCGAATGTATAGAAAAGCTGAGCCCGAAGTACAGTCTTTGGCATTCGAATATGCCGACAAACCCTGCAAATGGCTGAAATTCACGGAGAATTTGGATAAGGTTGTCAAGGAAAGCAACAAGTACATCTGCGACTATTGCAGGAGTATGGAACTTTCCAAAGGAGAATCTGGACAAGTCAAAGATGTTTCATTCCCTGTTAAGTCCTTATACACAGACAATGTTTTTTATGAAAATATTTCCGACTGGGTATGGAGACGCGATACAGCTTCAGACAAATTCGCTTTCGACAGTGATGCAGAACGAGAGTGGGCAAGCAAATTAAAGGATCTGGCTAAAGATGACAACAATGAATTGACTGAAAGAGTTGCCCAAACTACAATTGTAGGGAAAACAAATCCGAATGCAGGACAAACCAAATTGGATGGATCCGTTGAACCGGACAAAATCAATCCGAAAAAGAAATATCTATGGGGTAAGAATTACCTGTCAAACTCTGAAATCAAATTTGAGTATTGTCTTGATGGCATTCACTCCTCTTATCCTGATTTTGTGATGAAAGACTGCTTTGGCAGGATTCATCTGTTTGAGGTCAAGAGTGTTAATATTTCAGGAAGTGCTTCTTCTGCCCTTGACAGTGAAGCGTACAAACAAAAAATCAATGAGTTGATAAAGTGCTATAAGCAAGCCTCCATTTTGACAGGTCACGTATTTTATCTTCCTGTGAAAAAAGATGATGACTGGCATATAACACGTTTGCTTAATGGAGTAGAGAGCACTTTGACATTTGATCAATTCACTGACTTTATGAAGACGAAGCCAGTAGCACAATCTCCGGTATCATCTCTCATATACATAACTCCTTCTTCTGAAATAGCACCATCCCAGCGCTACATCACCCACCTTCCAGTATATCCTCTCCGTGCCGCCTGCGGTTATTTCGATGAATGTGGAAGGTTGCCGGAAGAAGAGGCGGAAGGCTGGCTGGATGTCAGCAGGCAATTAATGCATTTGAATAAGGATATGTACATTGTACACGCCGAAGGCAAATCAATGGAACCGAAGATTCACGATGGAGACTTGTGCGTGTTTGAAAAAACAGCAGGTTCGCGTCAGGGGAAAATCGTGCTTGCGAAGGCTAAGGATGAACTTGACCCAGATTCCGGCAGTTACACTATCAAGCGATATTCAAGCGAAAAATGTGTTGATGAAAATGGAAGAAATATTCATACACGAATAGTACTTTCGCCTCTGAATTCAGAATTTCAGCCCATTGTCCTTGAAGCCGACATGGCCGAGGAAGGAGAATTCCAAGTATATGGCGAGTTGGTTCAAGTGATTCCTCTATAATTATGTTTTTATGACCCTTAAATTTGAAGCACGAAACATCATTGCTGAGTTCCTTATCTTCATGTCAGAAGGGAAAGAGGATGGTGTTGAAGTGATGTATGCAGACGAGGCCATCGGTTATAGAGCCAACTCCCGTAGTGCCACCCAGTTCCACCAGCGGGCGACTTGCGTTCTGAAGAAGTAAGGAAAGAAACAAAGCCGAAACAATGAAAAGGATAAATCTCAGCAAATTCAAAACGCAGATAGATCCGGTAATATTGTCACGGGGTAGGGGTTACTTCCTGCAGGGAAAAGTAAAAAGTGTAGATAATCCGATAAAAGGCATTCACGAGTTCCGTGTCAGGGGCAGAGACATGTATGAAGTGCAGATTACGACCGACGGTGATGCCGTGACCGGCTACAGCTGTGACTGTCCGTATGGCGGAACTGTCTGCAAACATGTCGCAGCCTGTCTGTTTTATATGGATCATGAGGCCAGGGCGGATGCAGAAGCGGAAAAACATCTGTTTGACGTACCGGCGGATGCTGTTGCTGCATCAGGCAATGCTCTCGGTCTGTCTGATACGGAACTGTACTATCTCTGTTATCTTGTGTATTCGGGTGAGGACGCTGACGGTCGCCACACAGGAATACCGGCACCGCGCAATATCATGCGTCTGACTGGCAGGGTCCAAAGGGAACTCTGCGATTCTCTCTTCAGGAACGGCTGGCTGGAAGAGTCACCGAGTTATTACTCAAACTGCTATCGTCCTGCACGAAGCCGATATTACGATATTGCTACAGAACTTATCACAAACAGGCAGGCTTGGCTTACCATGATGAAACAGGCTGTCCATCAGAAATCAGAGGCAGTATGGCTGTTTCAGACGGCTATGCTGCTGAACGGTGCGAAACCCAAGTCTTGTCATGAAATTTCAGATGAAACGACATTTCTGTACAACCAGCCTTCCGGCTATGGTATGGATGTTCTGTCGGAATGTTTCAGGTTGGAACATGCCGAAAAAGTCGTTCCTATAATCTCGCAGTATCTGCTTCAGTTTGCCGCTGACAGGCTGATAGGTAAAATGCAGGACGGCTCGACAGAGGCGATGGAAATCCTTTCCGCAATGTTTGCCAATGTGAAATTTTATGATGATGCACTACTCAGATACCATTCGATATTCAGTCGTGATGTCTTCTACATGACAGGCCAAAAGCCCGATACTATACCAGGGGAGTCATCTTTTGCTCCAGCGTATTATATCCTGGCTACCGAATGTCTGTACAGCGGGAAAATAGACGAATCCATCGATTTTTTCAAGAAGGGCATAACGGTTCAGAACAAACTGATGAAGGTGAAGGGGCTGCCTCAGGACGGAATCTCACTTATGCTCTATTCGGTTGCATTGGCTATGAGACATAGTGAAGATGATATGAGTTCCTTGAAGACTATACTTGGCAAACAGAAGTCCCTATATGGCAGATTGGATGCGAATTTTATCCTTATTGATTTTCTGATTGACAATTCCCACAACACAGGTAGAGGATTGGAACATTGCCTGATGCATCGAAACACATCCTCAGCAATCGCCTGGCTCACGTCTCGCCTGATGAGACACACTCCTGAGATTGGAAACGCCGGTAATACACCATTTGCCATACTGCGGCGTGAGATGTCTGCGTTCATTTCGGAAATGGACAGCGGAAAATGGCCTTATGAACCGGTTTTACCGAAACTGAAGATACGTGAGCCTTGGGAACAGAAGCTGGAAGATCTTATCGGATCTGCTGAATCCGCCAATGTGGAAGCTACCTCAGGCATTCCGGACGAACGTCTTTTCTATGTCTGCGAGGATTGCAGAGATACGGTAGAGGTGCGTCTGCAGAACCGTCTGAAGTCGGGTGCCTGGGGCAAGGGCAAGTCGCTCAGCATGATCCGATACACAACCTGCGACTGTCCGATGGATGATATTGATAAGGCCATATATGCGGAATGGAGGAAATCGGCGGCAGAACGCAGATACTATTCGGACAGCTTCCCCAGACTGCTTGATGTGGCACCCTTCTGCAAGGGAACTGATCGGTTGTATGTGCGTCGCGGTTATAATGATTACGAGCCGGTGACGGTAGTTGAAGATATTCCGTACCTGATGACAGAACGGAAGGATGGTTTCATTTCATTCAAGACCAATATCCCTAACTCTGCATGGAAATACGACTGCAAGTTTCCGTACTGCTGGCAGCCTGGTAACAGACTTGTGCTGTACAATATGCCTACAACTCAGTTGGGAATGCTTCACCAGATACTTGAGCTTGTGAAAGTACCTGAGATGGCGGAACCTATGCTGGAGAGGCTGTTCAAGGCGGTGAATGGGAAAATTGAGATTCAGAGTGACATCAGCGGCGCCGTGCAGATGGAAAGGATGGATGGCAATCCGTTGCTTGTCTTGAGAATCCGTCCGGAAGGTAAACAGTTCAGACTGACTGCATCGGTTTCTCCGCTAGAGGGGAGCGACAGGATATTCGAACCGGGAATAGGTGCAGAAACAGTTGTGTGCGGCAGAGATGGGAAACATTACGAAGTAGTGAGAGATCTGAAAAGTGAACGCAGAAATCTCAAACGTCTTGTGGAACTGCTACGCGGCAACACCTGCATATCGGACAATCCGGCTGAACCGGGAGGAGCTGTCGCATCGGTTCGCGATGTCATAGAGATATTGGAAGCCGCTCCTGAACATTCAGATGAGTTCTGTGTGGAATGGCCAGAGGGAAAAAGCATAAGCATTCGTCAGGCCAATCTGGAGCAGTGGCACATTTCAACGGAAGGCAAGGGCGGATGGCTGGATATTGAAGGTGAGTTCCAATTGTCCGAGGATACGGTGATTACAATATCTCAACTGTTGGAGATGATTCGTCAGGACAGAAGTACTTACCTGCGGCTTTCGGATGACGAATTCCTGCATATTTCCATAGGACTGCGCCGTCAGTTGGAGCGGATTGATGCTGTTGCGGAAACGTGGCGGGGCAAGTTGCGCATTCCGGAGCTGGCTATGACCGTGATGGGTGATGCATTGAAAGATGGGATAGACATAGATGAACCGGCAAAAATAGCTAAGTTGCGTCAGCGCATCCGCGAAGCCGGCAGAATGTCATTTGCCGTTCCGGATTCGCTGAATGCAGTACTGAGGGATTATCAGACTGACGGATATGAGTGGATGATGCGGCTGGCACACTGGGGAGCAGGAGCGTGTCTGGCCGATGATATGGGCCTGGGCAAAACTGTTCAGAGCATTGCATTTATGCTGGCCCATGCATCAGAGGGACCTCAGCTTGTTGCTGCACCCGCATCGGTCGTATCGAACTGGTATGATGAAATTGTCCGCTTCGCTCCGACTATGAAGGTAACGGTACTCAATGATTGTACGACAGCCGACAGGAATGATGCGATTGGAGGATTGTCAGAAGGCTGCATCCTGCTTACATCGTACGGACTGCTGGTTTCCGAGCAGGAGTCTATATGTGAGCACGAATGGACGACTGTGGTTCTGGACGAGGCCCACACTATCAAAAACCGTGAGACCAAGACATCGGCGGCAGTAATGAAACTGAAATCGGGGCATAGGATTATTCTTACAGGTACACCGGTGCAGAATCATCTTGGCGAGCTCTGGAATCTGTTCCGCTTCGTAAATCCCGGACTGTTAGGTTCGTATGAACATTTTACGCAAACATTTCTTAATCCGATAAATACCGGCGATGTCATTGCACGCGATTCACTGAAAAGGCTTGTTGCACCGTTCATGCTTCGCCGTACCAAACAGGAGGTTGTCCGCGAATTGCCGGACAAGACTGAAATCACCCTTCCTGTTATGATGTCTGAAAGTGAAATGGCCGTATATGAGGTGATGAGACGAGAGGCAAAGGACGAACTCGAGAATTCGTCAACCGTCAGTGTCAATGCTCTGGCTATGATTACCAGACTCCGAATGGCGGCCTGCAGTGCATCTCTTGTCGAGAAGGAATGGAACGGAGAATGCAGCAAACTGGATGTATTGACAGACAAGATTCATACTATCATCGAAGGTGGTAACAGTGTACTGGTATTCAGTCAGTTTACATCATTTTTGGAAATGGCGAAAAAGAGATTGGATGAATGCGGATTGACTGATTATCTGTATCTGGACGGCAGCACTCCTCTTCCCAAGCGCAGAAAAATGGTGACACAGTTCCAGAACGGAGAACACAGATTATTCCTCATTTCACTGAAGGCAGGAGGCCTCGGACTTAATCTGACTGGTGCCAATTATGTCATTCATCTGGACCCGTGGTGGAATCCGGCCATAGAGCAGCAGGCCACCGACCGCGCCTACAGAATAGGCCAGCGGCAGAACGTTACTGTGTATCACCTGATTGCCCGAAATACGATTGAGGAGAAGATTCTGAGGCTTCACGAGAGCAAGCGTTCACTGGCAGATTCAATCCTCGAAGGTACGGATGCTTCCAATCGTCTTTCCACCGAAGAGTTGCTGAAACTGTTGGATACGGTATGATGGGATGGCTGCGTTTGATTATGTTGCTTGAGTGTGCGGATTTGTCGCTTTGGGAGTGTGCGCACACTCGGTTTTTGTGATTGTTTGATAATGAGACGGTTACGTTGGTCAAAATGGCTCGAGTGTGCGCACTCCCTGCTTGAAAGGGTAGTGTGCGCACACTTTGGCAAAATGGGTGTTGGAAATCAATTTGTTAGCATTGGGAGAGTGCGCACACTCAGAGGTTGTTTATGATGGGTAGAGAAATACGGAATCTGACGCTGCCGTGGACTGAAGGTCCGGTGGCAGACAAATGCATAAAGCCTGTGGATGAGACGGGGCTTCTGGTGTTTTATCTGGCGATGGAGGAGTGGGCCGTGGAGCACACTACCGACACGTTCTTCGTCTGGAATGTGGACCCGACGGTGATTTTCGGACACAATCAGGACATGGAG
The DNA here is from genome assembly GCA_045642985.1 of Bacteroidaceae bacterium. Classification (GTDB taxonomy): domain Bacteria; phylum Bacteroidota; class Bacteroidia; order Bacteroidales; family Bacteroidaceae; genus Colenecus. The sequence goes on from JAZUJU010000068.1 coordinate 10,439, forward strand.
GCGGAGGTCAATGTGGAGTATTGCAGGGAGCATGGCATACGGATGTTCCGCAGGAAGAGCGGCGGCGGATGTGTCTATTCGGACCGGGGCAATCTGATGCTTTCTTACATCACGGGCGAGAGGGATGTGAGTGTGGCGTTCCAGGAGTATCTGGACAGACTGGCGGGGGCATTGCGTTCGCTTGGGATAGAAGCGGTGACCACTGCACATAACGATGTGCTGGTGGATGGACGTAAGGTGTCGGGCAATGCGTGCTATGCCACTGCCAGGGGCTGCATCGTGCATGGGACGCTGCTTGTCGATTGCAATTTCAGTGAAATGGAACGGGCCATAACACCATCCAGGGAGAAACTGGAGAGCAAGGGAATCAAGTCTGTCAGGCAGCGCGTTGCGAATCTGCGCGAGCTGGGATGCGAGTTTTCCACAGACGAGCTGAAACTCAAGATTATTCATTATTTTTGCAATGATAAGGTCGCCGTCCCTCAGGAGGGAGTGAAGGAGATTCTTGAGATTGAAAAAGGTTATCTGGACGAAAATTTCATAAGATATGGCAGAAGAGTTTAAGAGAACAGATGAGTATAAGAGGACGTGTCTTTACGACAGTCACGTGGCGCTCGGGGCGCAGATGAGTCCGTTCGCAGGTTTTGACATGCCGATACAGTATCGGGGCATTGCCGATGAGCACATTGCGGTTCGCACGAAGGTGGGAATGTTCGATGTGTCGCACATGGGCGAGGTTTTCATCAGCGGACCTGATGCAGAGCGTTATGTGAACCACATCTTCACAAACGAAATCAAGGGCTACCCTGCAGGAAAGGTTCTCTACGGCATGATGCTCTACCCGAACGGCGGTGTGGTCGATGACCTGCTGGTCTATCGCGA
>JAZUJU010000069.1:0-21766 GCA_045642985.1 Bacteroidaceae bacterium
AGCGTTACGGCCAAAGTCGAGGGCGGAGAAAAGAAGCCGCCGTTCGACATCGCAAAATACGCCGGTATCTTTGCTGCTGTAGGTCTGGCGTTAGGCGCGATACTCGCCGCACTCGCCACCATTGCCAAATCACTTTCGGAATTCACCTTCCTGCAGTGGGTTATTCTCATCCTGGCGATAATCCTGGTAATATCGGGTCCGGCAATGATCATGGCATGGCTCAAACTGCGCAAACGCAATCTGTCGCCGCTGCTCAATGCCAATGGCTGGGCAGTTAACGCCAAGAATCTGGTCAACATCCGCTTTGGAGCTACTCTGACACATCTTGCCAAGATGCCGAAGTTCGCTGCAAATTCCGATCCGTATGTCATGTCGCCTTGGAAGAAGTGGTTTATCCGCATTGTCGTTATTCTGGCAGCCGCATTCTGCGCTCTGTACTTTACCAACAGCCTGGAGTGCATAGGCCTGCATTACGAAAAGCCAGACAAAACTGACAAGACTGCTCCTGCTGTCGAAATGACTGTTGAACAGTCAATAGATGTGGTTGAATGAAATAAAGTGTAGAATATGAAGAAATTAGCAATTGCAATAATCCCATTGGTTCTGATGACCGGATGTAACAATAAAGAGGTTGGGAATGTGAATCCGCTGCTGGCGGAATCGACGCTGCCGTACGGCGCACCGGAGTTCGACAAGTACAAGCTTGAGGATTTCAAGCCCGCATTCATACAGACTATCGCCGAAGCCAAGGCCGAGGTCGACGCCATTGTCAGAAATCCCGAGGCTCCTACCTTTGAGAATACAATCGAGGCACTGGAGTTCTCCGGAATCAGTTACAGCAATGTGTCATACATATTTCATAATCTGCTTTCGTCCGAGACCAGTGACGAGATGCAGGCTATGGCTCAGGAACTTTCGCCGATGTTCACCGAGTTCTCGATGTATGTCAATCTGAACGACTCCCTGTTCCAGCGTGTCAAGTCGGTGTATGATCAGCGCGAATCACTGAACCTTGAAGGCGATGCCAAAAGACTTCTGGACAATACCTACAAATCGTTTGTCCGTCATGGTGCCAATCTGTCGGACAGTGACAAGGAACTGTACAGCAAGTACGAGAATGACCTGAGTCTCCTTCAACTGCAGTTCGGACAGAACGCACTCAATTCGACCAACGAGTTTTCGATGCTTCTGACCGAAGAGTCCGAACTTGAAGGACTGCCGGAATTCGTCCGCGAACAGGCCGCTGCAGCAGCTGCGGAAAAGGGTAAGGAAGGCTGGCTGGTAAATCTTTCACAGCCCAGTTACAGTCCTTTCATGAAATACAGCACCCGTCGCGATCTCAAGGAAAAACTCTACCGCGCATACAACACACGTGGCAAGACTCCGGGTAATGACAACTCCGACATAATCAGACAGATTGTCGAACTGCGTCTGAAGGTCGCGAATCTTCTCGGCTACGAGACATTCGCCGACTATCAGCTCGATGACAGAATGGCTGGAAGCGTTGGGAACGTGAACAAGTTCATGAAGGAACTGATTGATCCTACTCTGCCGGTAGCAAAGCAGGAAATTGAGGAAGTCACAGCCTATGCCCACGAAAACGGCTTCGAAGGGGAACTGATGCCCTGGGATCTTTCATATTGGACCGAGAAGCTCAGAATTGCAAAGTACGACCTCAGCGATGAGGAACTGAAACCTTACTTCAAGCTTGACAACTGCATTCCGGCCGTGTTCGGTCTGGCATCCAAGCTCTACGGTCTGCGCTTTGAGGAGATGGAGAATATGCCTGTATACAATCCCGAGGTTAAAGTCTACGACGTTAAGAATGCCGAAGGTGAGCATCTGTCGCTTCTGTATGCCGATTTCTTCCCGCGTGAGAGCAAGCGTGCCGGTGCTTGGATGTCGGAATACCGTCCTCAGCGCATTATCAACGGCGTCGAGGAGCGTCCGTTCATAACCATCAACACCAATTTCACAAAACCGACAGGCGACAAGCCTGCACTGATCACTCACGATGAGCTCATAACATTCATGCACGAGTTCGGACATGCTCTCCAGGGCATGACGGCGCAGGGCCGCTATCCGTCAATGACAGGCACGAGTGTCGACCACGATTTTGTGGAGCTGTTTTCGCAGATCAACGAGAATTGGGGATACGAGGCTGAATTCCTCAGCACATTTGCAAAGCATTATGAGACTGGTGAGGCCATTCCTCAGGCTCTGATTGACAGAATCAAGGAGGCTAAGAACTATATGTCAGCCTACTATCAGCTGCGTCAGCTCCAGTATGGGACAATTGATATGAAATACCATACTCTGACCGACGCCATGACCGAGGATGTGGCGACTTTCGAGAAGAATGCCATCGCTCCTATTTCGGTTATGCCTTATGTTGACGGAACCTGTTCTTCGACTTCGTTCACTCATATTTTCAATGGCGGTTACAGCGCAGGCTACTATTCGTACAAATGGTCCGAAGTGCTTGCTGCCGATGCATTCTCAAAGTTCGAGGAGGATGGAATCTTCAATGAGCAGACTGCTGCCGAATTCATGAAGATGATGTCATCGGGCGATTCGGTAGATCCGTCAGAACTCTATCGCGAGTTCCGTGGCCATGATCCGAAGCCAGAGGCTTTGCTCATCCAGCTCGGAATCATCAAAAAGTAAACGCAGTCTGTCGGTGCGTGGTGCATCGGAACTTATGGAATGAAGGAGAACGTCAGACGGAGTACGGCCCTACTGGCCAGTCTTCTTGTCGTAATAATATGGAGCGAGACATTCGTTTCCTCTAAAGTCCTTCTGGACAGGGGACTCGCTCCCGCCGACATTTTCTTTATCAGGTTCCTGCTGGCTTACCTCTGTACCTGGCCTTTGTCCCGCAAGCATTTGTGGGCAAAGAGCTTATGGGACGAGTTCAGGTTGTTGCTGTTGGGAGCCGCCGGAGGATCTGTGTATTTCCTGACGGAGAACACAGCTCTGAAATGCTCCACGGCATCGAATGTGGCCCTCATCCTGAGCAGCGTTCCGCTTACTACAGCCCTGCTGATGTCGTTGTTCTATAAGGATGAGAGGCCGAACCGCAAGCAGATGTTCGGATCGCTCATCGCATTCGTAGGAATGATACTGGTGGTGCTGAACGGACATCTTGTGCTTCATCTGGATCCGGCCGGTAACCTGTATGCACTGGGAGCTGTCCTGACCTGGGGCGTCTATTCGATAATACTGAAGGGCATATCAGACAAGTACGATGCCGTGTTCATATCACGCAAGGTGTTTTTCTACGGAGTGGTAACGATACTTCCGTATTTCTGGCTGGTTACTCCGTTGAACACCGACCTGCAGCTCATTTCCCAGCCTGTCGTGTGGATTAATCTGGTGTATCTGGGAGTGGTGGCCTCAATGCTCTGCTTCGTGCTGTGGAACCGCTCACTGGCGATTCTGGGAACGGTCAGGACCACCAACCTGCTGTACATCCAGCCTTTCTTTTCGATGCTGATTTCTCATTTCGTTCTTGGTGACAGAATAACCTGGATGGCAGTTGCCGGCATTATTATTCTGACATACGGAATGATAAGGGCATCCAAAAAGTGACATTCACTTGTGGCTTTGCCGCATAATAACTAAATTCGCAAACTGCATAATTAAATAAGGTATATATGGAAGAAGAAAAGAATGTAATGGAACTGCCGGAAAATGCCAACCGCGAACTCCGCGAAGGCGAAGAGTACAAACCGGTCCTTTCACCAGACAAGTCGTGGCCTGAAGCCAACCTATGGTCAGTGGGATGGGGAATACTTATGGCAGTGCTGTTCTCTGCTGCAGCCGCCTATCTGGGCCTGAAGGTGGGCCAGGTCTTCGAAGCAGCAATACCGATCGCCATCATAGCCGTCGGAGTATCAAGCGTTGCAAAGCGTAAGAACGCTCTCGGCGAGAATGTAATCATCCAGTCCATCGGAGCCTGCTCGGGAGTGATAGTTGCGGGCGCAATCTTCACCTTGCCTGCTCTGTACATCCTTCAGGCAAAGTATCCGGACATGACTGTCAATTTCATGCAGGTGTTCCTCGCATCTCTGCTGGGCGGTATTCTCGGAATCCTGTTCCTGATACCTTTCCGCAAGTACTTTGTCAAGGATATGCACGGCAAGTATCCTTTCCCTGAGGCTACTGCCACCACTCAGGTGCTGATTTCGGGCGAAAAGGGCGCCGGTCAGGCAAAGCCTCTCATCATTTCGGGACTCATCGGCGGTATTTACGATTTCCTCGTGGCCACACTCGGCACATGGACCGAGGTGTTCTCAACCAGGGTTTGCAAATGGGGTGCCGCACTGGCAACAAAGGCCAAACTGGTGTTCAGTATCAATACCGGCGCCGCTGTTCTCGGCCTGGGATATATTGTCGGCCTCAAGTACGCCTGCATAATCGCTGCCGGTTCAGCTCTTGTGTGGTTCGTATTCGTACCTCTTCTTCCGTTGTTCGGTGACACATTCCTGCAAACGCTCAATCCTGCAATTACCTCTCCGGTGGCAGGTATGGAGCCAGAAGTCATCTTTACCAGCTATGCACGCCACATCGGCATCGGCGGCATTGCGATGGCCGGAATCATAGGTATAGTCAAGTCGTGGTCGGTCATCCGCAGCGCGGTCGGTCTTGCCGGACGCGAACTGAAGGGCAACAAGGATGCAGCCGCCGGAAGTCTGCCACGCACCCAGCGTGACCTTCCGATGAAGATCGTCATCTTCGGCGTCATCGCCGCGCTTATTGTCGTATTCCTGTTCTTCTACTTCGGCGTGATGAACTTCAATTTGCTTCACGCGGTTGTGGGTATACTTGTAGTAGGCATAATCGCATTCCTGTTCACAACAGTTGCAGCAAATGCCATAGCAATTGTCGGAACCAATCCTGTATCGGGTATGACTCTGATGACGCTGATACTGGCTTCAGTCATCATGGTGGCGGTAGGTCTCAAGGGCTCGGCCGGAATCGTGTCGGCTCTCGTTATGGGCGGTGTTGTATGTACCGCGCTATCCATGGCTGGCGGTTTCATCACTGACCTCAAGATAGGATACTGGCTCGGTTCCACACCTGCAGTCCAGCAGGGATGGAAGTTCCTGGGAACACTCGTGTCGGCGCTCACAGTAGGCGGTGTGCTAATCATCCTGAACAAGACATACGGATTCGTAGGAGACAATGCTCTTGTGGCACCTCAGGCAAATGCTATGGCTGCCGTCATCGATCCTCTTATGTCGGGAACAGGAGCGCCCTGGTGGCTGTATGCTGTCGGTGCAGTGATTGCCCTGATATTGAATTTCTGCCATATTCCGGCTCTCGCATTCGCTCTTGGTATGTTCATTCCCTTCAATCTGAACATTCCTCTGGTTGTCGGAGGCCTTGTGAACTGGTATGTCGGAAGCCGTACAAAGGATGAGAAGCTGAACGCCTCACGCGTTGAACACGGAACTCTGATTGCATCCGGATTCATTGCCGGCGGCGCACTTATGGGCGTGGTCAGCGCAGCCCTCAGATTTGGCGGTCTGGATCTGACACTTACCAATTGGGTAAATACATCGTGGGCAGAGTGGCTGTCTCTGGTGGCATATCTCATACTCATCTGGTGGTTTGTGAAATCTGTTGTCAGAAGCAGAAAATGACATTCTTGAGGATAAAAAGAACATTCTGTGCCTGATTAGTGCTGTTTTTTCCTCTTTTTACTTTTTTTATCGTTTCTTTTCCTTAATTTTACAAGACTAACAAAATATAAGGTATGTCAGAAGTAAAGGGACATATAGCCCAGATAATCGGTCCTGTCATTGATGTGGCTTTCAGCAACGCCGATATGGCACTGCCTAACATCAATGATGCTTTGGAGATAACTCGCGATGACGGTCGCCGTCTTCTGGTTGAGGTTCAGCAGCATATAGGTGAAAATATGGTCCGTACCGTAGCTATGGATCTTACTACCGGTCTCAGACGCGGTATGGAGGTCCGTGCTCTCGGAACACCTATCACAATGCCGGTGGGCAAGCAGATCAAGGGCCGTATGATGAATGTCGTAGGAGATCCTATCGATGACCTGAAGCCACTTGATATGGAGGGTTCGTTCCCTATCCATCGCGAACCGCCTAAGTTCGAGGAACTTTCGACTGTCGAGGAGGTACTGTTTACCGGAATCAAGGTAATCGATCTGCTTGAACCTTACTGCAAGGGCGGTAAGATCGGTCTTTTCGGCGGCGCAGGTGTAGGCAAGACGGTGCTCATTATGGAGCTCATCAACAATATCGCCAAGAAGAACAACGGTTTCTCGGTATTCGCCGGAGTAGGCGAGCGTACCCGTGAGGGTAACGACCTTCTGCGCGAGATGATTGAGTCAGGCGTTATTAAATATGGTGACGCATTCCGCGAGAGCATGGCCAAAGGCGAGTGGGACCTTTCGAAGGTTGACTACGACGAGGTCGCCAAGTCTCAGGCTACGCTTGTGTACGGTCAGATGAACGAACCGCCAGGAGCACGTTCTTCGGTAGCTCTTTCTGGACTTACGGTCGCCGAGTCGTTCCGTGACGGTGCGGGCAGCGACGGCGCATACAGTGATATTCTGTTCTTCATCGACAACATCTTCCGTTTCACTCAGGCAGGTTCCGAGGTGTCTGCACTTCTGGGTCGTATGCCGTCGGCCGTAGGTTATCAGCCTACTCTGGCATCTGAGATGGGTAAGATGCAGGAACGTATCACATCGACCATCCACGGTTCAATCACATCCGTTCAGGCTGTGTATGTGCCAGCCGATGACCTTACAGACCCGGCTCCAGCAACCACATTCTCGCATCTGGATGCTACCACAGTCCTGAGCCGTAAAATTTCGGAACTCGGTATCTATCCTGCTGTCGATCCTCTGGATTCAACTTCGCGTATTCTTGACCCGAACATCGTGGGCAGGGCTCATTACGACACAGCTCAGCGTGTAAAGCAGATACTTCAGCGCTACAACGAACTGCAGGATATCATCTCCATTCTCGGTATGGATGAACTCTCTGACGAGGACAAACTTGTTGTGGCACGTGCAAGACGCGTCCAGCGTTTCCTGTCACAGCCGTTCTCTGTTGCGGAACAGTTCACAGGAGTACCCGGAACTATGGTGAGCATTGAAGAAACAATCCGCGGATTCAATATGATTCTTGACGGCGAGGTCGATGATCTGCCAGAGCAGGTGTTCCTCAATGTCGGTACTATTGACGAGGCTATCGAGAAAGGACGCAAGCTCCTGGAAGAGGCTAAAAATGCCTGATGACTTATGCTTGATGTCAGAATCCTTACACCGAACGGAACTCTCTTTGAGGGAGAGGCTGAGAGCCTGACATTGCCGGGCGTTCTCGGACGCTTTACAGTGCTGGACCGTCATGCACCGATTATTTCCGCTCTTGAGAACGGAACGCTGGTATGCAAGACTGCAGAAGGCGTCAAGGAGTATCCTGTTACCAGAGGATTTGCAGGCGTTGAGAACAATGTGATATCAGTATGCGTTGAATGATGGAGAAGTTCAGAGGCTATATATTTACCGATCTGGTTCTGATTGCAGTGCTTACTGTCATTTCTGCGGTGGTGCTCAGGGCATTTATGCCTGATATGTACCCCAGACTGCTCTGGCTCATTCCCGTATATTTCGTGTTTCAGATTGGAGTGATGCTTGCAGTATTCCGTATGACAGAAAAAGCCGGCAAATCGATAAACACTTTCATAATGGTTTATCGTCCAGTCAGGTCGCTGCTTCTTATACTGCTTCTGGTCATTTATCTGATATGTGTCAGGGAAACGATAATTCAGTTTACGGCTGTGCTTGTCGTATTCTATTTCGTGCTACTGATATATGAAACTCTGTTTTTTTCGAAATTGGTGAAGCAAGAACTGAAATAAGGTGAGGCGCGTTTTATTCATATTGTCACTGCTGTTTCTGTGGGTGGTTCCCGCAAATGCACAGGAAACTCCGGCCGAAGAGTCTGAAGGCGGTCAGGTTGATGTCAAGGGCGTTATCTTTGAGCATCTCAAGGATTCATACGAATGGCATATCATCACCATAGGCGATAAGGAAATCGCGTTGTACCTCCCGGTTATTCTTTACAGCAAACAGTCAGGGTGGCATTTCTTTATGTCAAAGAGACTGATGCATGGTGAAACCTACGATGGTTTCTATATCAGTAAAAGTGCCGCGCACGAGGGAAAGATTGTTGAGCGCGGATCGGATGGCGAAGAGGTCCGTCCGCTTGACCTGTCGCTTACCAAAGTCGCATTGGGAATCGTGATCAACAGCATTATTCTCCTGCTTATCGTAATGTGTTCGGCACGCTGGTACAAGCATCACGATCCTACAGACAATCCTCCAAAGGGTTTTGTGGGACTTATAGAGCTTGTGTCAATGATGATTGTCGATGACACCATCAAGCCTGCTGTTGGAAAGGACTACAAACGCTTCACACCGCTGCTGCTTACAATTTTCTATTTCATACTGCTGAACAATCTGATGGGACTTATCCCGATTTTCCCGGGAGGTGCCAACGTGACCGGTAACATTGCCGTTACACTGACGCTTGCGCTTGTCACTTTCTTCACTGTCAATGTGCTAGGCACCAAGGATTACTGGAAGGAGATACTCTGGCCTGATGTTCCGTTAGGACTCAAGTGCCCGGTTCCGCTGATGCCTGCCATAGAGCTGTTCGGTATCTTTACAAAGCCGTTCTCGCTTACTGTACGACTTTTTGCAAATATGACTGCCGGTCATTCGATTATTCTCGCTCTGACCTGTGTCATTTTCATCACGGCAAATATAGGGCCAGCCATCGGTACTCCGATGTCGGTGGTTTCAGTCCTGTTTATGATATTTATGAACTGTCTTGAACTTCTGGTGGCATACATCCAGGCATATGTATTCACTATGCTTTCTGCATTGTTCATCGGAATGTCGAGAGTCAGAGAGGAAAAGAAAGAAGAATCAACTAATAAATAAACCGTTACAATTATGTTGTTATTTACAGTATTACAGGCTGCAGCCGGTGCAGCATTAGGTAAGTTAGGTGCTACTCTTGGCGCAGGTATTGCAGTTATCGGTGCAGGTATCGGTCTCGGACTGATCGGTAAGTCGGCAATGGAGTCTATCGCCCGCCAGCCCGAGGCAGCCGGCGACGTACGAAGCGCTATGATCGTCATCGGTGCTCTTGTTGAGGGTGTAGGTCTGTTCGCAGTGATTGTCTGTCTGCTCTCATTGTTCTTCTAACGTCTGAATTTCTCTAGAGATGGATCTTCTGACTCCAGAGGCAGGAACGATATTCTGGATGCTTCTTGCAGCCGGTATAGTTTTCTTCGTCCTGATTAAATGGGGCTTTCCGGTAATTACCGGCATGGTTGACAAGCGCAGCGACTTCATCGGTGAGTCGCTGAAGGCTGCCAAAGCCGCAAACGAGAAACTGGCCGGCATTCAGCAGGAATGCGATAACCTTCTCAAGGAGACCCGTGCGGAACAGGCCCGTATCATAAAGGAGGCCACAGACCGCAGGGACAGGATTGTAGCCGATGCCGAAGTCAAGGCTCGTGAATCAGCCGACAGGATTGTCGCTGATGCAAAGGAGCAGATCGGCCGCGAGAGAGATGAGACTCTCCGCGCACTGCGCCGTCAGGTTGCAGAGATGTCGGTGAAGATTGCCGAGCAGGTTGTACTGAAGGAACTGTCGGATAAGGATAGTCAGATGCAGATGATTGACCGTCTGGTCAGTGACATTGACGAAAAGCGTTAAGGATGAAAAGCGGAACCGTTTCTGTAAGGTATTCCAAGGCAATGCTGCTGTACGCCGAGGAACAGGGCTGTCAGACCGAAGTCTATGACAGAATGGACCTGTTGTCCACGGCCTTCAGACAGGTGCCGCAACTTATGGAAAAATTGAAGAATCCGACTCTGTCGGGCAACGATAAGGTCAGACTGCTCATTGCAGCCGTTACCGGTGCCGATGGTCAGGAGGTCTGCAAGCCGTTGCAGGATTTCATTGCGCTCGTAGTCAAGTCGGGCAGGGTGGCAACCTTGCCGTTCATCGCTAAGACTTATCGTAATCTCTACAGGGAAAGGTATAATATCGTTCCGGTCGAATTGACTGTAGCCACTCCCCTTGATGACGCTCATCGTGATGAATTGAAGAAATTCATCTCGTCAGAGCTGCATTCTACAATGGAGTGGACCGAGAAAGTTGACCCGGACATAATGGGCGGATTCGTTCTTCAGGTGGATGACATCCGTATGGATGCAAGTGTCGCCCGTAGGTTGTGGGTTATTGAAAAGGAATTGATTGAAAAGAACAGCAGAATTATATAATGTCTTATGGCAAACGGAATTAAGGCAAGCGAGGTGTCCGATGTGCTTCTGGAACAGCTTCGTGGAATAGATACCAAGGCTCAGTTCGAAGAAGTCGGAACCGTGCTTCAGGTGAGTGACGGCGTGGCGCGAATCTACGGATTGAACAACGCCGAAGCTGACGAGCTCGTTGAGTTTGACAATGGCGTCAGAGCTATCGTCATGAACCTTGAGGAGGATAACATCGGTGTGGTTCTTCTCGGACCGACTGAAAAGGTCAAGGAGGATATGAAAGTCCGCCGTACTGGCCGTATCGCGTCAATTGAGGTCAGCGAGAAGATGCTCGGACGTGTGGTTAACCCACTGGGTGTGCCTCTGGACGGCAACGGCGATATTGACGGACCTTTCTTCGAGATGCCGCTTGAGCGCAAGGCTCCGGGCGTTGTGTTCCGCGAGCCGGTTCATCAGCCGTTGCAGACCGGTCTCAAGGCTATCGACGCCATGATTCCTATCGGCCGCGGTCAGCGTGAGCTCATCATCGGTGACCGTCAGACAGGAAAGACTGCTGTCGCAATCGATACAATTATCAACCAGCGTGCCAATTACGAGGCTGGCGACCCTGTTTACTGCATCTATGTTGCGGTAGGTCAGAAGGGCTCGACGGTAGCTACCATCGTGAACACCCTGCGTCAGCACGGTGCGATGGACTATACAATCGTCGTTGCTGCAACGGCTGCCGATCCTGCTGCCCTGCAGTACTACGCACCTCTGGCAGGTGCCGCTATCGGTGAATACTTCCGCGATACCGGCCGTCACGCACTGGTCGTTTACGATGACCTGTCAAAACAGGCCGTCGCTTATCGTGAGGTCTCTCTGATTCTGCGTCGTCCTTCAGGTCGTGAGGCATATCCTGGCGATGTATTCTATCTGCACTCACGCCTTCTTGAACGTGCTGCAAAGATAATCAGCCAGCAGGAGGTAGCCGAAAAGATGAACGACCTGCCCCCGTCGATGGTGGGCCATGTCAAGGGAGGCGGCTCACTTACGGCTCTTCCTATCATCGAAACCCAGGCAGGCGATGTCTCTGCATATATCCCGACCAATGTGATTTCGATTACCGACGGTCAGATATACCTTGAGACCAACCTCTTCAATCAGGGCTTCCGTCCGGCTATCAACGTTGGTATTTCGGTATCGCGTGTAGGCGGTAATGCTCAGATCAAGTCCATGAAGAAGGTTGCCGGTACTCTGAAGATTGCCCAGGCACAGTATCGTGAGCTTGAGGCGTTCTCAAAGTTCAGCAGCGATATGGACCCCGTAACAGCAATGACGCTTGACCGCGGCAGAAAGAACAACAAGCTTCTCATCCAGCCTCAGTATTCACCTATGCCAGTAGGCGAACAGATTGCAATTCTCTATTGCGGCATCAACGGACTGCTCAAGAACGTTCCTTTGGAGAGGGTTACCGAGTTCCAGGATCATTTCATTGAGATGCTCCGTTCACAGCATCAGAGCGATATCACTGACGTCCTTGCATCTGGAAAGATGACTGACGAGGTCGGAAAACTTATAGAAACTGCCGCAGCGCAGACAATATCCGAGTTAGGAATCTGAAACAATGTCACTCAAGGAGATTAGAGCGAGGATTTCCTCGGTAAGCAACACTCGCAAGACCACTTCGGCAATGAAGATGGTCTCGTCAGTCAAGTTGCGCAAGGCTCAGCAGGCTGTACAGTCCGCTCTGCCATATGTGCGTCAGCTTGACAGAATTCTTGCAGGGCTTGCGTCGATGCCGGATTTCCAAAGCGTTCCGATGCTGCGTGAGCGCCCGGTACATCGCGTTGCAATAGTGGCAATTTCTTCGGACTCCAGCCTTTGCGGAGGATTCAACTCAAACATTATCAAGCACTCGCAGAATCTGTACGACCAGTACAAGGCGGAGTGCAGTGAGGAGCCTCTGCTGTTTGTAATAGGCCAAAAGGTTGCAGGCTATTATCTCAAGTCCGGCATTGATGTCGATACTACGGCTGCTTCGTATATGGAGAAGCGCGAGTATCAGGACGCTGCATCTCTTGCAGACGAACTGATGTCGCTGTTTGTTGACAATAAGGTTGACAAGGTCATCATAGCCTATACCCATTTCAAGTCGGCCGGTTCGCAGAGGATTACAGACGAACAGCTGATTCCGCTCAAGGTGCCCGAAGGCAGGGAAGGAGAGATCAATTCGGATTATATTCTGGAACCGTCTCCCGAAGAACTGCTTACGTCACTGCTTCCGCTGGTTATCAGAATGAAACTCTACGCTGCGATATTGGATTCGTTCTGCTCAGAACAGGCCGCACGTATGGTTGCGATGCAGGCGGCTACGGACAATGCCGACAAACTTATCGGCGAACTGACGCTTCAGTACAACAAACTGCGTCAGCAGGCAATTACAAACGAACTGCTTGATCTGGCCGGAGGTCAGATAGAAAGTTGACACCAGTCAGAAATAAGGTGAAATGAGCCAACCGAAAATTACTGCGCTCGCACTTCATTATGTTGGTAATCAAGCCAATGACGAGCCTTTTCTCCTTTCGAAGAAGCCGTTTACACTGGACAGTGAGATGAACCAGCTGCTTACAGACTGGTTCATCGGTGCTTTTAAGTCGGAGGAGAGATATCACTTTCAGGACACTGTCGATCTGAACTACAATCGTGTGTATCAGATTGTCAGTTCTATATTTGACAATCCCGACAGGTTTTTTGACTGTTCGGTCGATCTGGCTACTTTCCTGTACGAGAACTGCGACCATCCCAAGATAAAGGGCGGAGATTTTTATGTGGTGCGCTTCGAAGGGCAGAGTATTGGCACAGATTCGTGCGATGCCATCGGGCTGTTCAAAATAGAGAATAAGGAGACGTACATCACAGTCGAACCCGATGAGGACGGCTTTGACATCAGCCAGCTGCAGGGCGTTAACCTTAGAAAAATGGATAAGGGCTGTCTGATTCTCAATCACGAGCGCGAACAGGGGTACTATGTGATGGTGGTGGACAATACGAACAGAAGCGAAGCTGCCTACTGGGTTGATGATTTTCTTCATCTGGAGCGCAGGCAGGATGCCTATTTCCAGACAGAGAATGCTCTGACAGTCTGCAGGAACTATCTTGCCGAGCAGTTCCCGACCGATTTCGAGGTTAACCGTGCAGACCAGGCTGACCTGCTGAACCGCTCTCTGGAGTTTTTCAAGAAGGAGCCAAAATTCCAAATGGAGACCTTCGAACGTCAGGTGATAGCGCAGCCCGAGGTGATAGACAAATTCGATGAGTACAGGAAACGCTACCAGGATGAACGTCAGATCGTGCTTGAGGACAGCTTTGACGTGAACCCGACTGCTGTCAGAAAACAGACAAGAGCATTCAAGAGCGTTATCAAGCTGGATAAGAATTTCCACATATACATACACGGAAACCGTGACCTGGTGGAGCAGGGCGAAGACAGCAGGGGCAAGTTCTACAAACTCTATTTCAAGGAGGAATCCTGATATTGCATCACTTACCGTATTCCGGGCGCTGAATCACCGTTCAACGCCCGCTCTTTCTATAAGTAGCCGTATGAATTCGGTTTCGCGCGCTGTGGCGTCATCTGCATCGTTATAGACCGCTGTCGTTACGCTACCGCCCCTCTTCCTGATAGAATTTACCAGAGTGGGGTACTGGCTGTATGTGTGGTAATCGTCTTCCCTCAGATTCCAACCGATTGTGAAGGGAACACCGCCGCCAGCGCTCTCAAAGCGGCCGACATCGGTTACTGTCGGAGAGAAGCACCAGCATTCGTCGACAGTTCCGGATTGCATCATTCCGAAACCTATGGCAAGATCGGCCCCCGAGGCTTTTCCGACCAGGATATTCAAGTCTGCATCTTCGATGCCCGCATTATCGGTTACGGCTGGAATCACCTTGTCCGTAAAGAACTCCCAACTCATGGATTCAAATGGGCTGACATTTGCGATTACTATCGGTTCAATAAGCTTGAGATAGGACAGCGAATCTATGTCGTGAGCCAGCAGTTCAAGGTTAAACAGTTCATCATCAAACATATATACGGCTATTCCGGCTTTGCTACCGGCAAACTCCTGCGGACAGCAGATGCTGATTTTTCTAGTGATACCCGCATCCTTGTCGTTAAGAGACAGGGTACGGAATGGCTCTGATTCTGTGTGGCCGCAGCTGAACGATAAAAAAACTGACATTAGTATTGCAACGGAGCAGACTTTCGATTTCATAGTTTCCACGTTTTGTGTGCAAAAATATATATAAAAAAGATATGCAGGCCGATTAAACCTTTTTTGTTCTGCGCTATCTTATTATCGGTGGTTTTTTGAAAAAATAGTGATTCTATGGTGCTGTACGCCACTTTTTTATTAACTTTGCATGATTTGTGAGAATATCGTGCAAATCGTTCTGCGTGAATAAATTAACATAATAACTATAAACAGAAAAATGAAGAAATTTTCGATTCTATCCCTGGCTTTGCTCTTTGTGGCAACGCTGGCGTCTGCTCAGACAAAGGGGAATCTTACGGTCAAAGGTTCACTGTATGACTTTAGCAGTGCTGAACCTCTGTATCCGGCCAACGTTCAGGTGCTGGCTCTTCCTGATTCAACCTATGTTACAGGTGCTGCAAGTAACGAGAACGGTTCTTTCGAGATTACAGGACTTGCGCCGGGCAATTATGTGCTGCGCTTCTCGTACATCGGATATGTGAATACCGAAAAATCCATTAACCTGAAGTCAAACAGCCGTACTACTGATCTCGGTAAGGTTACTATGAAGGCTGACGCTCAAATGCTAAAGGAGGTCGCCATCAATGCTGCAGTAGCAAAGGTTCAGATGAACGGTGATACCGTCGTGTTCAACGGCGAGGCATACAAGCTGCCGGAGGGCGCCACGGTCGAGGAACTTGTCCGTCGTCTCCCGGGTGTCCAGATTTCAAGTGACGGTAACATTACTGTAAACGGCAAGTCGGTCTCGAGAATCCTTGTCAATGGTAAGGAATTCTTCGATAACGACAGAACAGTAGCCCTGCAGAACCTTACAGCCGATATGATTGAGAAGGTCAAGGCTTATGACAAGCAGAGTGACAATGCCCGTATGACCGGTATTGATGATGGCGAAGAGGAAACCGTCCTCGACCTTCAGGTTAAGAAAGGTATGGCTCAGGGCTGGTTCGGTAACCTTTCTGCCGGTTATGGCCGTCCTATGAAGAGCAACGAATTCAATGTCAACAACCTCTATACTGTAAGTGCAAACATCAACCGCTTTGCAGAGGACCGTCAGATGACAATTCTCGGTTCGTACGGTAATACCCGTGCCGGTGGTGTCGGCGGTTTCGGCGGTATGCGCGGTATGGGCGGCTTCGGTGGCGGCGGCGGTGTCAGCACATCGGCCAATGTCGGTATGAACTTCGCCCGCAACATCGGTGAGGAGGTTTACAGCGACTCATACAAGTACGAAATCGGCGGTAGCGTCAACTACACACACAACAGATCCGATTCACGTAACAAGTCATCGAACCAGAATTTCCAGAAGGGATTCGAGTCTTATTCAAACAGAGAGGGCGCCAGCCTGAACAAGAGTGACAACATCAACGGTCAGCTCCGTTTCGAGTGGAATGCAGACAGATACACAAGCCTTGTTTTTACTCCCCAGCTCTCTTACTCTACATCTAATGGTGACAGCCGCAACAAGTCTATCACATTCAGTGCAGATCCTTATCGTTTTGTTGACGACCCGATTGCATGGGCAGATACAGCTATCTTCAAGAAGGTGTTCGAAATGAGTCTTGCAGGCGAGAGCGCCGACCCGTTCGCCGAAGTGATGGACGCAGTCAACGACTCACTTTACAATACGCTCCGCAACTCTCAGAACAGTACTTCTGTCAGCGACAGCAAGACATTCTCAACAAGCGGTAACCTGCAGTTCGTACACCGTTTCAATACAAACGGCAGAAACGTATCAGTACGACTGAACTATTCATATTCTGACGGCAACAGCAAGTCTTATTCAAGGAATGACCAGACAACCAAGAATGTCGTTTCCACTCCTGCAATGCCTACTACTCCTATACTGCCTGGCCAAACTCCGACTATGCCGCAGGTTACTCCTATCACACAGAACATCCTTAACAGATATTCTGATACTCCTAACCCGTCAGTCAATTTCTCGACTCAGGTTTCATATACTGAGCCTATCGCAAAGAACACATTCATCCAGGCTTCGTATCAGTTCTCATACCGTCATTCAGACAGTGACCGTGCAACATACGACATCAACGACAAGAGATGGGGTGTTGACGATTTCTGGGATTTCATGGCAGTTCCCGATTCTCTGAAGGACTACAATAAGAGAGAGAGTACACGTAACCTCTATGACAACCGTGACCATACAATTCAGCTGCAGTTCCGCAAGCAGGCCGACAACTACAACTTCACCGTTGGTGCAAGCCTCCTGCCGCAGTACTCAAAGATGAACTATTCAGGTATGGGCGTTACCGATACCATCCTGTCCCGTACGGTTTACAACTGGACTCCTTCTATCAACTTCCGTTATCGTTGGACACGTCAGGAGCAGATGAACCTGAGCTACAACGGCCGTTCAAGCCAGCCTTCGATGCAGCAGTTGCTCAGTATCACCGATAACAGTAACCCTCTGGCAATATCCAAGGGTAATCCTGATCTGGAGCCGACCTTCTCGAACAACTTCAGCGTCAACTATCAGAAGTACAATCCTACAAATCTGGCCAGCTTCTCTGTTAACGCCCGTTTCTCGAACACCATGCGTAACATCAGCAGCCTTTCGACTACCGATGTCATCTCTCACCAGAGAATTACCCAGCCTCTGAACATGGACAACGGTTTCTTTGGAAACTGGAACGCTTCTGTAGGCGGCAACATCAATATCGCTCTTCCTGACCAGCGCTTCACATTCAGCTCCAACACTCAGGGCAGCTATCAGAAGCAGATGGGCTGGTCCGCTACATTCAATTCAATCGAGGCAAAGCAGAAGTTCGGCGATTTCTATTTCGATCGTGAAATCAGAGACTTCAGTACTATCGACGAGAGTACCACACAGTCTGTCAATGCCAGCGAGGATTTGAACTTCTCATATCGTGACGAATGGATTGAGGTTACAGCAATGGGCCGCGTAAGCTATCGTCACTCAGTCAACGACATTATGCCTGACAGAAATATGGACTCCTGGGATTTCTCATACGGTCCCTCTGGTACATTCCTGTTCCCTTGGCACAACCTCAGACTTATCACCGACCTCAGCATGCAGAGCCGTCGCGGTTATGCATCAGAAGATATGAATACAGACGAGCTTCTCTGGAATGCTCAGGTTCAGTTCTCATTCCTGACCGGTAATAAGGCTACACTGTCAGTAGCAGTTTATGATATCCTCCAGCAGCGTAGCGATGTCAGCCGTTCAATGACTGCAACATCACGTTCGGATACATACAACAACAACATCAACAGTTACTTCCTGGTAACGTTCAACTATCGACTCTCAATGTTCGGTGACCGTGAGGCTCGTCGTAACATGCGTGGTGCTCGTGGCGGCTTCGGCGGCGGCATGGGCGGCGGCATGATGGGCGGCGGCATGTTCTAATCCCCAATCATACAACATCAGTCAAAAGAATCAGTCATCCTTCGGGTGGCTGATTCTTTTTTTGTGGTATTGATACGCTGGTAACCACTGCATCGTGGAAACTTGACAGATGTAAGTTGATGATTAATAAAAAGATTCTATTTTTGTGTTTGCTTACATAACTGTGATTTCCAACTGATATGAAAAGAATCAAATATAAAACCTCAGTCGCAATACTGATAGTGATTGCTTCGCTTGCGTGTATTCTAGCCTGTCTGATTGTGGTTCATATATTCCGGCCGGGAGAAGAAGCCGTTGTCGGGATTTTTTCCCTCGCCGCCACGCTGATAGGTACCATTTTCATAGCTGTCGAACTTAAAAACAGTTCCGAGGTGACTTGCAGTGAGATGCTCATAGACCTCAATAACTATTTTCATGACAGTGACCGACTCATGAAAGTCTACGAAATATTGGAGAGATGCGATACTGACAAGAAGTATGACGATACGTATTGGCAGGATGTGTCTTGCGTGGATGTCGCCCAATACTGTACTTTCTTTGAAAACCTGTTCCTTCTGCACAGGCATCACATTGCCAGCATTGATGATCTTGACGATCTTTTTGGATACCGGTTCTTCATCTTTATGAATAACCCATACATTCAGGAACATTATATTTTTCCGACATCGTCTTCGTATGCACAGATCTTCGAACTGTACCTGGTGTGGATAAGGCATCGCCGACAGGAGAACAGTGGTGCCAAAGGATGGCAACGTCATATTCCCTGTTCGGATTTCATCATCCCTGATGAATACCTCTCGGAAAAAATGTATCTGTTTGATAACGGAACCGATGCATATAACAGTCTGATTGATACATTCGAATCGGGTGGACACAGATTTGAAATGCGTCAGCTAGGTTTCGACAGTATACAGGGAATTCTTTGCTTGCAGGAGGATGTTGTCGGTGGACTCGAAAACAAATCGATGTATTTTCCATTGTCACGTGCTGAACTGCTGGAATCCGTGCAACTTGATTATGTCGCCGGAATATTTAATGGGAATTCAGAACTTATTGCGTTTGCCGTAATTGTAACCAACCGCAAGGGACCTCGGAATCTGGCCGCTGATATTGAAAGAAAAGATTCGCAATGCTACACTTTTGATGCTGTAGTGACGGCTTCTGACTGGCGCGGATTCGGATTTCAGCAGAGATTCATAGACTGGGCTGTCCGTCTGGCCAAAGAAAACGATGTCAGAAGGATACTCGCGACTGTTGATCCGGATAATGCCGTAAGCAGGAATAATTTCATTGCAAAGAACTTTACCGTCATCGCCACCAAAGTCAAATACGGTGGTTTGAAACGGGATATACTTGAGCTTGAAATGTAAGCGTTCGCACAGCTGACTGTGTGTGGGATGCAGGGCATGTCCTTTCTGCGTAAGCCACCAATCAGCGTTTTGTCTGAACTTCAAGCACGCCATTCCTTCCACGGGTGCCCCAGATTATTGTGGCTGCAGAATTCTTTCTAAGAGATGTAACTGACTTGATACTGTTTGCCGGAATGTCCAGCAGTTTGGCCACATCCTGTACATCAGGGAATTCATTCCCAAAGTCATACATTTCCTTTTTCTCGGCAGGAACATCCACAATGCTTCCATCGACTACAATCAAAGGATAACCGTCAATGGGGGCGTTCGATTGTGGCTCCTTGAACGTGATTCGCATTCCGAAACGCCGCTCAAGATCTTTCTTTTCGTCAGCTGTCAGTTCGCCTTCAACCAGAAGTTCCGTGATGTCCATGTCGTCCATCCAGTCGGGAATCTCGACCTTTTCTGTGAACCGCAGCTCCAGCTTTCTATAATGCTTCACAGCCTGCAGTTCCTCAGGCACTTTACTTACGCGCAATCTTACTTCATAAGGAGCCTCTTGCTTGAGCTTTTCAATGGTTTCATCAGAATCGGACCTGTTGACCGCCCAGCCAAGATGGAATGACACCGTGCCTTTCTTTTCATCGGCAGTATAGCCTGTTATTCCGCCTGAGATTTTTAGGTCAATGGTTTTTATGACTTCTCCGTTCAGAGAGTCAACTTCAATGTATTTTGCCGGGACCGATGCCATTTCAACTGGAAAGTTTCGGCTGTTGTGAGGCACTTTGGCAGGTGTGGGGTTGCCGTCCTTGTCAAAAGGCATGAGTTTCAGGAACCATCCGTCAAGGTTGGTTGGCGTTTCGAATGAACATCCGCCTCCCTGCAGCCTTTCCGGTGTATTGACCATAACCATGTCCTGCCAGAAAGACTGTTCCGGATTGCCCTGAGCTGCTTTCACGAACTGCTTCAGTATTGGTTCAAGGTCCGATGCCCAACTGCCAGCACCCAGTTTTTTCAGTCCGGCAGTCTTATCCAGCACCTTCTGCCAATCCTGTACGGTACCGGTCAGAGTCACCGACGGTATGCCGCAGCTTATGTACATCACGATAAAATTGAAGAAAGACTTGGTCGTTTCCATAAGCACAATCTCCGATGCCATGCGCTCAATGGTGCCTGTCGTCGAAAAGTCAGCTGTCAGCAATCTGGCAACATCGGACTTGGTGCTTTCGTCAATCTTCTGTGCAAATCCGTCAATCGTGCCGGTCCAGTCGAACTCGGGATCATACAATTGCTTTTTGCTCTGGACAATCAGATCAACTTTACCGTCAAAATCAACAAACTTATCTCGGAAACGTTCCGAATCTGAATTCACCTCTTGAGAAAAGGCTTGGCTGATGAGCATCCAAATGACATCGGGTGACAGACTGACGGGCCTGTGGTCTGCAAACGCCTGTACCATTCCGGTAAAGAAAGGTGTATCGCCTGTATTCATTTTCGTATTCCAGAAACTGGCGGCAATGTAGCTGTTGTCCAATGAATAATACATATCGCCCAGACTTTTCAGCCGTTCTGCCTGAGACAATACAGGGACAATGTGATCATTCGCAGGCTTTGGCAGATGCTTATCGACCACAAAGGTTATGCTGCCCTGTCTCTTGTCAAGTATCTTTGAATCTTGCGCTCTGATGCAGTAGGTTGTTGCAAGTATCAGAGCCGTCATCAGAATTATCCTTTTCATAAGTTTCGGGGATTTCACTTATCTGTAGGTGATGGTTCTGGTGGTAACTGACGAAGCTGCCAAGTTTCCACCAGAAACTTTACCTTCAGGTGTGGTTGTGGATGGCATAGTCCTGTAAGCTATGCGATAGATCCAGTTGCCGTGGTCATCGAATTTATACGAGTCATAGATTACCCACTCACGGGAACCGTCAGAATTCACATCTGATGTCATAAACACCTCACCGTTGTCGTAATAGAATGTGTTGAAGTCAACTTCCCTGTTGTCTGTATGGACTGTCAGTCGTCCTTTGGAGTCATAAATGTTACGTTCTATCATTATCAGGCTAGGGGCAGGAACGTTGCCATCGTATATGAAGACACTCCCGTTATCGTCGAGATAAAGATACTTTTCCAGGCGTTTGGCCTCCGTTCCGTTGCCTTTTCTTACAATCTCCACACTATCTATCTTTTCTCCTGTCCGGTAATAAGTCTCCACGGTCTCGTTGCCTTGTACGTTACGACATATCTTTTTGAGTATTTGACCATTCTCATCATCAACATACTCATAATCTTCCTTAGCCAGGACACTCTCCGTACCAGTCCAATATGTCAACACTTTTCTCTGTTTCAAACGTCCATTGTCATAGTACGTTCTTAGAGTCTTGGTGTCAAGTTTAACGTCATCCTTGGAAGCACCTTGATTAGAAGTTGAAGTAATTCC
>JAZUJU010000070.1:0-5050 GCA_045642985.1 Bacteroidaceae bacterium
GCCATCGCCCGTCGTCGCTATGCCGGACTGTTGGAGAAACAGACTGAAATCCGGAAACTGGCCGATGAGTCTCCGTTCAATTTGTTCAAGGCTCCGGCAAAGCGTTTCGGACTTGGTGCAATAGCCTGCGGCAACGCATACAACTATCTGGCTGAGTGTTATCCTGACGGCATTCCTTTTCCAGTACTAAAGCTTTCCCATTATCCAATTCCACAGGATATTGTCAGAACGATGGCAGAGCAGTGCGACTCAATTATCGTCGTTGAGGATGGTCAGCCGTTCGTTGAAGAGCAACTTGCCGGTATTCTGCCGACAGACTGCAGGATAATAGGACGACTGACCGGAGAACTTCCCCGTCAGGGTGAACTTAACCCTGATATCGTCAAGGTGGCACTCGGTCTTGAGTCTCTTCCGCATCCGGATATCGCCGACAATGTCGTTGCACGTCCACCTGCCCTCTGTCAGGGCTGCGGTCACCGCAGTGTATATGAGGCCATCAATATCGTGCTGAAGGATTACAGCGAATCCCGCGTTTTCGGAGATATAGGCTGCTATACACTTGGGGCGCTTCCACCATTTCAGGCGCTGGACAGTACAGTTGATATGGGCGCTTCAATCACTATGGCCAAGGGCGCTGCCGATGCGGGCGTTTTCCCGGCTGTGGCGATTATAGGTGACAGCACCTTTACCCATTCCGGTATGACCGGTCTGCTGGATGCTGTAAACGAGGATTCTCCGATAACAATCATTATTTCCGATAACCTGACAACAGGTATGACCGGCGGTCAGGATTCTGCCGGAACCAACAAGTTCGAGGCTATCTGCCGTGGTATCGGTGTCAATCCCGACCATCTGAAGGTTGTCGTTCCGCTTCCTCAGAATATGGATGAGATTACTCGCGTACTCCGCGAGGAGATTGAGTATCGCGGTCTGTCGGTCATTATTCCGCGCCGTGAATGTATTCAGACCTTAGCCCGCAAGGCCAAGGCAAAAGCTAAAGCTCAGCAAAAATGAAGACGGATATAATTTTGGCAGGAGTAGGCGGACAGGGCATACTTTCGATTGCTACAGTGATAGGTCAGGCTGCTCTTGAGGAGGGTATGTTTATCAAACAGGCCGAGGTTCACGGAATGAGTCAGCGCGGAGGTGATGTCCAGTCCAATCTGCGTCTCTCGGACAAACCCATTGCAAGTGACCTGATTTCTCTGGGACAGGCAGACATCATTATTGCCATGGAACCTATGGAGGCTCTACGTTACAAGGAGTATCTGAATCCGGAAGGGTGGATAATCACTTCGTCGAATCCGTTCGTGAACATCGGCAACTATCCTGACAAGGATGCGATTGTTGATGAACTGAGACAGTTGCAGAATGTGGTCCTGATTGATACTGAGAAGATTGCCGCCGAGAACAAGATGTCGCGTTCGGTCAATATGATTCTGCTGGGTGCCGCTTCGAGAGCGCTCGCGAGTATCAGTTTCGATAAACTCTGTGACAGTGTCAGAACAATTTTCGGAGCCAAGGGTGATGCCGTAGTCGAGATGAATGTCAAGGCTTTGGAACTTGGCCGAAACTGTAAATAGCAAGCAATATGAAGACAGTTATTCCGCAGAATGTCATTGATGATTATCTGAAAGAGATTGAGGTCTCGGATCTGAACAAGGCATCCATACGCCAGGTGCTGGCAACCGTCAACAATGCCGAACAGGTGACCGGGACGGAGTTCATCCACTTTGAGATGGGGGTGCCGGGCATTCTTCCGTCGGCTGTTGGCATCAAGGCTCAGAAAGAGGCTCTTGACCGCGGAGTGGCGTCGCAATATCCTAATATCGCGGGCATTCCAGAAATCAAGACCCAGGCATCACGGTTTGTCAAGGC
The DNA here is from genome assembly GCA_045642985.1 of Bacteroidaceae bacterium. Lineage (GTDB taxonomy): Bacteria > Bacteroidota > Bacteroidia > Bacteroidales > Bacteroidaceae > Colenecus. The sequence continues at coordinate 1,879 of JAZUJU010000070.1, forward strand.
CTTTCTGAACACAGATATCCAGCCAAAGCACTGCACTCCGACTTGTGGGTCGATGCAGGGTACATTCGCAGCATTCCTTCTCTGCTCTCAGATAGATCCTGCCAAGGACACCATTCTCTACCTTGATCCGAGTTTCCCTGTCCAGAAGATGCAGGCCGATGTCTTGGGCGTGAAACACGAGTCATTTGATGTCGCAGACTTCCGTGGTGACAAACTGGGACCCAAGCTGGAGACTTATCTCCGCAAGGGAAATATCTGCTGCGTGGTATATTCCAACCCGAACAATCCCAGTTGGATGTGCCTGACAGACAGCGAAGTCCGGACTATTGGAGAACTCGCTGACAAGTATGACACCATCATACTTGAGGATCTGGCGTATCTGACTATGGACTTCCGCCGTGCCGGTCTGGGCATACCGTTCGAGCCTCCGTTCCAGGTGACAGTGTCGCATTATACCGACAACTGCATCATAATGCTCAGCGGTTCCAAGATTTTCAGTTATGCGGGCGAGCGCATCGCTGTGGCCTGCATTTCGGACAAACTGTACGAACGCTCGTTCGAGACCTTGAGACAGCGTTATAACATTTCGCGTTTCGGTGCAGTATATGCCTACGATATGCTTTATACAATGTCTTCGGGCGTGACTCATTCGGTTCAGTGTGCAATGGCTGCGATGCTCAAGGCCGCAGTCGATGGGGAATACAATTTCAGGGCGGATATAAGCGAATATGCCCGCCGCACCGAGTTCATCAAGGGCGCGCTGCTGAGAAACGGATTCAACATCACATACGACAAGGATCTTGAGGAGAATGTGAGCGACGGATTTTTCTTCACATTCGGATATACACTGCCTGACGGAACGATGATGGAGGGCGGCAGGTTGCTGCACGAACTCCTGTGGTTCGGTATAAGCGGAATCACCCTTATTTCGACAGGCAGCTGCAGACAGGGGCTTCGCGGCTGCTCCTCATGCATCCGCGATGACCAGTTCCCCGTATTGGAGGAGCGTCTGCGCCTGTTCAACGAGGCTCATAAATAATTCTTTTCATCTGAAGGGATGAAGGTTACCGTTCTGATTGACAACCTCGGCTCCAATGATATTCAGGGAGAGTGGGGGTTGTCATTCTTCATAGAATACGGCGGACGTAAATATCTTTTGGACACTGGCGGTTCGGCTCTGTTCATTGATAATGCGAAGGCTCTCGGAATCGATATCGCTGATGTTGACTGTGCTGTTCTCTCGCATGCACACAATGACCATTCGTCTGGAATGGAGGCTTTTTTTGCAGCAAATTCCAAGGCTCCGTTTTACCTGAGTCCCTTTTGCGGTGAGAACTGTTATTCGGGACGCCTGTTTTCGCGTCACTATATCGGACTTCCGAAGGGAATCCTGACACGCTTCCCGGACAGGATTGAGATGCGCTGTGGCAAGGTCAGTCTGGCTGAAGGTGTATGGATTGTGCCTCATGCTACTGCGGCAGACAGTTCAGTCGCTGCAAAATCGAGGCTTTTTATCCGGAAGGGGCTCCGTTTTGTTCCGGATGATTTCAGGCATGAGCAGAGTCTGGTATTCGAGACTCCCGACGGACTTGTCATATTCAACAGCTGTTCTCATGCCGGCGCTGATGTTATTATTAAAGAGGTATGCGAATCCTTGCCGGGACGCAGCGTCCGCGCATACATCGGCGGTCTGCATCTTTTCCGTCTTGATGAGGAAGATATCAGAATGACAGCTGGGATTCTGACATCCTTCGGCATACCCGAAATATACACTGGTCACTGTACCGGTGAAAGGGCCTTCAGTATCCTGCGTGAGTATCTTGGAGACACTCTCCGACAGATGCATTCCGGTCTGACCTTTACTTTCTGAAACCATTATCAGCTTTTTTGCCCCGTCATCTGCAATGTCGGGTTTGCATTGTGTGCACATTATCGTATTTTTTCTGTGAAAATCATAAGAAAAATTAGGATTTTGTGGGGAGCATTTTAGAGCAGGTAATATATTCGTGATATCAAAATGATATTATAAACGTAATGCTGATTAATTATGGAAACAAAGGAATTCGAATTTAGAGGTGCTAAGGTAAGCGGCTTTCTCGGTCTGCTGCTTCTTTTTGTCCTGATAGGACTGATTGTGCTGATTGCAGTTACAGAACAGTTTCTCTTTCTAATCCCTGTGTGTATATTGGCTATTGTGCTGATGCTGTGCGGATTCGTGCAATTGGAACCGAACGAGGCACGTGCTATGGTGTTCTTCGGCAAATACAGCGGAACGTTCCGCGAAAACGGTTTCTGGTGGCTGCTGAACCCGTTCTATACCAAGAAGAAGGTCTCTTTGCGTGCGCGCAACCTCAATGCGGAGGCCATCAAGGTCAATGATAAGAGCGGAAATCCGATTCTGATCGGACTCGTGATGGTATGGAGGGTAAAGGATGTGTATAAGGCAATGTTTGACATTGATTCGTCTTCGTCGGCTGCTGCCAATCTGAATGCCATTATGCGTTCGCTGGAGAATTTCGTCAGCGTTCAGTCTGATGCCGCTCTGCGCCAGTTGGCCGGACGTTACAACTACGACGAGAACAGTGGTGAAGTCGGGGAACTGACTCTGCGCTCCGGTGCGGATGAAATCAATGAAGAACTCAGGAGTACTCTGAACGAGCGTCTGGCTATTGCCGGCATTGAGGCTGTCGAGGCACGCATCAATTATCTTGCATACGCTCCTGAGATTGCAGCCGTCATGCTGCGCCGTCAGCAGGCCGATGCCATAATCGCTGCCCGTGAGAAGATAGTGGACGGTGCCGTCTCAATGGTCAAGATGGCTCTGGAACATCTGAAGGAAGACGGCGTGGTCGAAATGGACGAGGAACGCAAGGCCGCAATGGTCAGCAATCTGCTTGTAGTGCTCTGCGGTGACGAGCCTGCCCAGCCGGTAGTCAACACAGGAACACTGTATAATTAATATGTATGGCTAAGGAAACAGACAGCAAAAGTTTCCTGCTCAGGATAGACTCGGCAACGATGGAGGCTCTGGAACGATGGGCCTCCGACGAGTTCCGAAGCATGAACGGCCAGCTGCAGTGGATCATCGCTGATTCGCTGCGCCGTGCCGGCCGTGCACCTAAGAAACCGGCTCCGGACAAGACTGGAACTAACGCGGAAAAATCAAAATGAT
>JAZUJU010000071.1:0-36885 GCA_045642985.1 Bacteroidaceae bacterium
CACCGAACAGATCAAGGCCAGCATTGACAGCATCAAGCGCGGCCGCACCGTAATCATCATCTCCCACTCCATTTCGCAGATCATCGACAGCGACATAATCTACGCTCTGAAGCAGGGACACGTGGAGCAGAGCGGCGATCCCGACGAAGTCTACCGCCAGGGTGGCATATACAAGGACATCGGCGACGCATCGGCCCGTTCGCTTAATGTCGAGAAACTGGCTAACCAGCTCAAGGGAGCAGAATAACTGACACAATCGTCAGCCTGACATTCTGGCCTCTATGAAGATAACTGCATTGGTATGAACGGCCGTGCGCCGTCAGAAAACCGGATATTATTCCCTACGATAATCCGTTTTCATTATCATCAAGATATTCAGTGGTCATCGAAGAAATCTGCTTCACGACGCCAACTGTCTTATCCATCTGCTGCCGTTCCTCCTCGTTCAGTGTCAGATCTATGATTTCCCTCACACCACCTCGGCCGACAACGCAGGGAACACTCACGAACACATCATCCTCGATGCCATAATGGCCTTTGACATTGGTACTGACAGGGAAGATTGTGTTCTCATCAAGCAGAATCGACTTAACCAATGCGACACTGCAGGTTGCCACTCCGCACGATGTGGTGCCGAGGTTATTTGCTATCTTGAAGCCAGCCATTCGTACCTTTTCCAACATCGTACTTTGGAAATCGTCGGGAAAGAGTTCCGGCTTTTCCTTCATCAGTTCAATCAGAGGTTTACCGCATACGCTGATGTGACTCCAGGGAATGAACATAGAGAAGCCGTGTTCACCAAGTGCGAACGCTTCAATGCTTTTGGGATTGACAGAAAGGATGTGGCCAAGATAAAAACGCAGTCTGGCACTATCCAGCATAGTGCCGGTTCCGATAATTCTTTCTTTGGGAAGCCCGGAAATCTGCCACACGAAATGCGTAATTGAATCAACCGGGTTGGTAATTACAATAAAGCTGCCGTTAAATCCGGCAGCCATGATCTGCCGCACGAAATTCCGGACAACCATTCTTGATGTATGTATATGGAGGCTTCTGTCAATGTTCTGCGGCAGAGACCCGCTCGGACAAAGAATCACTATCGAAGCATCGGCACAATCTTCAAAATCTCCGGCATGTATGCGCATATTGCTTGGCATGAACTGCAGACAGTGCATCAGGTCAAGTGCATATCCGATGGCCTTCGACTTTGTTCTGTTCACCAGGACGAGTTCATCGCACAGTCCCTGATTGACAATTGACAGGGCGACGGCCTTACCGACCTCGCCAATACCGGCAATCACGATTTTCTTCTTTACACACGCTGTAAAGCTTCTGTCAGACATTGACACTCCATCCATGTTCATCTGAATATTGTAATGAATATATAGTTTCCAGTCACAACGCAGTATTCTTTCATAAAAAAAGGAAGAGGTCTCTCAATCTCTTCCTTCTGCGGTGTGTATGGGGCTCGAACCCATGACCTCCGCCGTGACAGGGCGGCATTCTAACCAAGCTGAACTAACACACCGTTTTGTGTTGCCGTTCGTTAGCGGTGACAAAGGTACGCACTTTTTTTATTCCGGCAAGCAATTTGAACTTTTTTTTGAAAATATTTTTTGGAATACGATTACATCGTCAAAGCGCTCTCCGGCCCACAGCCATTCCTGCAGACGGCCTTTTTCAGCAAAACCGTTATCCCTGAACAGATTAAGGCTCGAATCGTTGTCTGCCGGCACCAAGGCGTAAAGCTGATGCATTCTCAGGCGGCTTTCAGCGTAACGGCATATCATCTGGAGAGCAAGCGACGCTATCCCCTGCCCCCTGAATTCCGGCAGCAGGGCAATCCCGACCTGGGCACGTGCCTGCAGCGCATCAGCATCCGTCAGGTCTATGCATCCCGTCACATTATCGCGCCATTCTATTACGAAACGGACCTGATGTTCCGAAAATATGTCGTGTATGCTGTCCTCTATGTAGCTTTTCAGCTGGCGGCGTGAATATGGGGCACTGTTGCACGATACAGTCCACAGGGACTCATCGTTTTCCATCCTGAACAGGAAATCCAGATCGGACACTTCGGGCGCGCGAAGCCTGATTCCGTCGTTTGAAAGTATCGGCTTATCCATTCCTTACGGCTGTTGAGTCGGTCAGTATAATCCCTGACGACGGATTGAAGGTACAGATGACCGATGCACCGTCGCCATCGGCCAGATTGTCAAGTATCTCACCAAAGCCGAACGAAGAAATGTCATACAGCGTATAATCGCGTCTGACGGCCTTCGGTGGCAGCGATTCTCCGGAAAAGACCACATCGCCCATCGCCGGCTCTATCATACGCTTCAGACCGTCAAGATGTTCCTGATGCCCGGCATAGAGCCACACGTCATCGGCATTCGATGAGTCCGAACTCCCCTTGAACAGATTGTTACGCATATATGTCAGCAGAGTCTGAACCGAAACGGCCAGATGCACTGACCAGCGGAACAGGAAATTAATACCCTTGTAATGTTTGTCAAAGAAGATGAGCATAGCATTGTAGAACACCTTGGCGTATCGGTACGATGTCTTGTTGGTGCTCTCTCCCTTGTAATGAAGTATGCGTACGGGCAGGTACCAGTTTTCATAACCGCTCTGCTGTATGCGGTATGACAGGTCTATGTCCTCGCCATACATAAAGAACATTTCGTCAAATCCGCCCACACTGCGGAATGCCTCGCCGCGCACGAACATATATGCACCCGAAACCACCTCGATACGGGCTTCGGTCCTGTTGTCAAGGTATCCCAGATAGTAGCGTCCGAACAGTTTCGATTTAGGGAACAGACTGCACAGTCCGGACATCTTGCAGAACGATACGAACGGCGTAGGTACGGCACGCTTCGACTCTCTGGCGAAAGTGCCGTCGCGATTCAGCATGCAGACGCCTGCCATTCCGGCCTGCGGATGACTCTCCATAAATTTCAAGCAGTCAGCAAAGGCATTTTCGGACACTATGGTGTCGGGGTTGAGGAACAGTAGATATTTGCCTTCAGTAGCGGCGGCAGCCTTATTGTTCGCTCTCGAAAAACCTATATTGCCGCCGGCCTCCATAAATCTGACAGAGGGGAACAGCGGAGCAAGATACTCAAGCGAAGCGTCATCTGACGCGTTGTCAATTACGATGACCTCAGAGTCAATTCCGTCAGCCGCCTTCAGGACAGAGCGCAGGCACTGCTCAAGGTAGTACCTGACATTGTAACTGACGATAATGACGCTCAGCTGTTTCATTCCTCACCGTCTTCCCAATTGACATCGTACTCGAGCGCATTGGCGGTCGGGAAGCAGAACATAGAGCAGATGGCTCCGATTACGGCGCAGTACAGACCTATGTTATCATCTATCAGGTAGTACAGCAGCACGCCGTAGACCACGACCAGGAAGAATGCCGCGATTCTGGCCCACGAACAGATCATATATATCTTCAGACGCTTCCCGAAAGATTCGTCCTCCATCCGGTCCATCATCTTCTTGAATCCGCCAAGTGCCAGCGGTATCATGGCCAGAGATGCCAGCACGCCGACAGTCTGCATTATATAGACCGCGCGGTTAGCTGTGACCGAACCTGCGGCCAGCACTCCGGTTTCGAACAGAACAGCGACGATACCAGCTACGACATAGATGGCAAACCACCCTATTCTCAATTTCAATGCTAATTTTCGTGAACTCATAATCACATTATTTATAAGTTGTACGGTCCGCTATGGAACGTCCCAGCGAAACTTCGTCGGTATACTCCAGATTGCCGCCCACGGCCACGCCCTTCGCTATCACGCTGACTTTCACTCCGCTCGGTGCCAGTTTGCGGGCTATGAAGAAATTTGTGGTATCGCCCTCCATTGTCGGGCTGAGCGCAAGAATCACCTCGTTTATTCCTCCACGGTTCACGCGCGCCACCAGATCGTCAATCTTCAGGCTGGACGGCCCTATTCCGTTCATAGGCGAAATGACGCCTCCCAGAACGTGATACACGCCCTTGTACTGCATAGTGTTCTCGATGGCCATAACATCCTGAACATTCTCCACCACACAAACCAGAGACTTGTCACGGTGTCCGTCCGAGCATATCTGGCAGACATCGGTATCGGAAATGTTGTGGCAGACGCTGCAGTAATGAATATCAGCTTTCAGAGTTTCGAGCACACGGCCAAATGCCGCGACTTCGTCGTCCGGACGGGACAGCAGGTGCAGAACCAGCCGCAGAGCAGTCCTGCGTCCGATTCCGGGCAATGCCGCAAACTCGTTGACAGCCCGTTCCAGTGCCGCTGAAGGGTATTCGACCATCGGTAGAATTATTCAAGTGCGAATTTAGTAAAAAAAGTTATCTTTGCGGAAGAAAGAATTTGAAGATGGAAATACGCAGCGCAGAATTCGTTATCAGCAATACCGATGTGAGGAAATGTCCGTCCGGTGACCTGCCGGAATATGCCTTCATCGGCCGTTCCAACGTAGGCAAGTCAAGCCTCATCAATATGCTCACCGGCAATTCCAAGCTGGCAATGACATCTTCGACTCCCGGCAAGACGCTGCTGATCAACCACTTTTTAATAAATAAGGACTGGTATCTGGTTGACCTGCCAGGCTACGGATATGCCCAGCGCGGGCGGGAGCAGCAGGAGTCAATCCGACGGGTCATCGACAGTTACATTCTGGGACGGGAAGCGCTGACATCGCTCTTCGTCCTGATTGACAGCCGTCTGGAACCGCAGAAGATTGACCTTGAATTCATCAGATGGCTCGGCGAGAACGGCATTCCGTTCGGAATCATCTTCACCAAGGCAGACAAACTTGGTCACGGACGTCTGGGGCTTAACGTCAGACAGTTTCTTGACAGACTGACCGAAGAATGGGAGGAGCTGCCACCTCATTTCGTCACATCGTCGACAGACCGTTCCGGACGGGATGAAGTCCTGAATTACATAGGCGAAACGAACCGGATGATTCGGGAGTCAAAGGGCTGACCGGTAACAGGAACAGAAGCGTTTCTGTGCTCCGACTGAGATTTCAGTACGCTTTTTTGCTTCAAGTCAGAAAAATATGTAAATTTGCGCCGTCCAAGTCGCGGGAATGGTCCTGACGTTTGGAATTCCGGCTGTTCAGCCACAAACACATATCATTATTAATCATCAATTCAGACCTCCGCATCAGTTTCTATACGGTACGGCCGTAGGGTGCAGGATGGTACATTCACATCAGACATGCTTAACATTCTTCAACTAAGAGAGAAAGAACTGGAGGAGCTCCAGGGCATTGCCGCCGAAATGGGCATCAGCAGTTCAGAAATAAAGTCTCTGGCAAAGGACAAACTCATCTATGCCATTCTTGACCAGCAGGCAATCATCGGTGCCTCTACGCGAAACGAGCCGAAAGAGAGAAAAGAACCCAGACAGAGAATAAAGAGCCGTCAGGACAGCCCTAAGGAGAAACTGTTCTCGACATCGGACGAAGGCAATACCGCCCAGACGACAGAGGCTGAGGCAAAACAGACAGACGCAGCAAAGTCTGAAACTGCTGCCGAGACCAAGCCGGAAGGGAAAAAGCGGGGCCGCAAGCCTAAGAATCAGGAGCAGGCTCCAGCTGATACTGAAAACGCCGGAACAAAGGCTGAAATCACCGGCGAAACTGGGGATACAGAAAAGCCGGCATCTGGCAGAGAGCGCAGAAAAGGTCGCAGGCAGGATAATGCCAATGAGGCTTCAGCCGAAAAGGACAGTGCGGAAAAGGCTACGGAGGAAGTGGCTCAGGCAACTGTGACCGCAACCGGGCCAACTGCTGAAAATGCAGTCGGATCCGTTTCGACCGAAGTTCAGTCTGACGAGTCTGCCGAGCGTGGCGAAGAAAGGGAACAGGGCAGGAAGAAGCGCAGAAACCGCAACAGACCAGAGCATAACGAGCAGGCAGCAGTAACAGACAGCGAAGAGACTGTCGAAAATGCTGACGAAAAGCGCCAGGCGGAAACTGACATCACCGGGCAGGCAGACGATGCCGCCATAGAGAATCAGGCAGAAATCGGACCGGCAGCAGCGGCCGAAAGACCTTCGGACAGAAATGAACATCAGCGCAATCAGGATAACCGCCAGCAGAATCAGGACAACCGCCAACGTGAAAATCAAGAACGCCAGTACGATTTCGGAGACATCCTCAAGGGCGAAGGCGTGCTTGAAATTATGCCGGAAAATTACGGTTTCCTGCGTTCGTCGGACTACAACTACCTGTCATCACCCGATGACATTTACGTATCGCAGTCGCAGATAAGGCTTGCCGGTCTCAAAACCGGCGACGTTGTGGAGGGTACAATCCGTCCGCCGCGCGAAGGCGAGAAGTATTTCCCTCTGGTCAAGGTCAACAAGGTAAACGGTCTGGATCCGGCCATCGCCCGCGACCGCATTCCGTTCGAGCACCTCACCCCACTCTTCCCTGACGAAAAGTTCACGCTCTGCAAGGGAGACAACTGCAACATGTCAGCACGAGTGGTCGATATGTTCGCGCCTATCGGCAAGGGGCAGCGCGGACTTATCGTAGCCCAGCCGAAAACCGGTAAGACAATACTGCTCAAGGACATAGCAAATGCAATAGCTGAAAACCATCCCGAGGTATATATGATAATGCTGCTGATTGACGAACGTCCCGAGGAGGTAACCGATATGGCACGCAGCGTCAAGGCCGAGGTCATGGCATCAACATTCGACGAACCGGCAGAGCGTCACGTCAAGATTGCAAGCATCGTTATCGAGAAGGCCAAGCGTATGGTCGAGTGCGGACACGATGTCGTCATTTTCCTTGACTCAATCACCCGCCTTGCACGTGCCTACAACACTGTAAGCCCTGCCAGCGGCAAGGTGCTGTCCGGAGGTGTCGACGCCAATGCACTGCACAAGCCCAAGCGCTTCTTCGGCGCAGCCCGCAACATCGAGAACGGCGGCTCGCTCACCATCATCGCCACGGCACTGATTGACACCGGTTCAAAGATGGACGAAGTCATTTTCGAGGAATTCAAGGGCACTGGCAATATGGAGCTGCAGCTTGACCGCAACCTGAGCAACAAGCGTATCTTCCCGGCAGTAAATATCGTCGCATCAAGCACCCGCCGCGACGATCTGCTTCACGACAAGCTTACACTCGACCGTATGTGGATTCTGCGCAAATATCTGTCGGATATGAATCCTATCGAGGCTATGGAATTTACCAAGAGCCGTCTGGAACAGACAAAGGACAATGCCGAATTCCTGGCCAGTATGAACAAGTAACCGGGAATTATTCACACATAAACAAGTTGCGGGCGGCAGAAATCTGTCGCCCGCAACTGTATTGGCAGGTCTGTCAGAACGGAAGGTCGTCCTTCTCCTCTGACGGAGTAAACGGCGATGCAACCGGAGCGGCAGATGAGGGTGCCGGGGCACTCTGAGGCTGATTTGCCACGTGGTCAACCTTCCATGCACGGATATCGTTGAACCAGCGGCCGTTGTACTCGCGGCAGTTGATGTCGAAACTTACTGTAACCTCATCGCCTGCATTTATTGCGGCCTGCTGGATCTTGTCCTCGCCGAAAATACTGAACAGCATTCTGTGGGGATACTGTTCCTGAGTCTCCAGCACATATTCCTGAACCTTCCAGCTGTTGCCGGAACCCTTTGAAACGCCACTGCGGGCCTCCAGAACCTGGATAATCTTTCCTGTTAATTCCATAATATTCCGTTTTTTCTGTTTATTGCTTTCAAGTTCTGCGAAATTACGGATTTCATTCGTTCATTTCTAATTTTCACAGGACATTTTTCATAAAACCAAATCAAATAATTATCTTCGCGTCTATATCAAATTATGTACAAATCAAATAATACAAGAATATGAAATTTACAGTTTCCAGTTCAGCGTTGGGCAGCAAACTGCAGGCCATCAGCAAGGTGATCAACCCGAAGGCGACCAACCAGATTCTTCAGGACATAGTGTTCAAGACAAGCAGTAACATTCTGACAGTTACGGCATCCGACAACGAGACTTCGCTCGAGGCCATTGTCGAGCTGGCGGAAAGCGACGGAGACAACCAGATTGCCATCCCTGCAAAGACCCTGCTCGAAGCTCTCAAGGAAATTCCGGAGCAGCCGCTGACTTTCCTGATTGACGAAGCCACAAAGGAAATCTCAGTCAGTTACCAGAACGGTCAGTACAGCCTTGTAGGACACGATGCCGATGAATATCCGCAGCCGTCAGTCCTGGCAGTTGACGCATCCAGCCACACCCTCCCCGCCTCAGTGTTCAGCGCAGGTCTGAACCGCTGTGCCTTTGCGATGGACGACAACGAGCTCCGTCCCGTGATGAACGGCATATTCCTTGATTTCGACACAGAGCACGTGGCATTTGTGGCATCTGACGGTCACAAGCTGGTATGCGACAAGAACAGTTCGTACAAGAGCGAGTCGCGCCAGTCCGTCATTCTGCCCAAGCGTCCGGCTATACTGCTCAAATCGCTCATAGGGTCTGACGGAGAAATCGCCGTCAGTTTTGACAACCGCAGCGCGATGATCAATGTCAACGGATACACTATGGTATGCAGGCTCATCGAAGGCAGATACCCCAACTACAACTCGGTCATTCCGGCCAACAACCCCCATCATCTGCTGATAGACCGCACACAGCTGATAAGCGCACTCAAGCGCGTATCTGTGTTCTCGCCCGCCAGCAGCGGTCTTATCAGACTGAGAATCAAGGATAACCAGCTCATAATCTCGGCTCAGGACCTCGATTTCTCGACATCAGCCACCGAGACGCTCAACTGCCAGTACGACGGAGCGCCGATGAGCATTGGCTTCAAGGCCAGCTTCCTTATTGACATTCTCTGCAATATTCCGGGACAGGAAATCACATTCAAACTGGCTGACCCGTCAAGAGCAGGCGTCATCGTACCGTCCGAGCAGGAGGAGAACGACGACCTTCTGATGCTGCTTATGCCAATGATACTGAACGACTGATGAAACTCAATCTTACCAATCCGATTGTATTCTTCGATCTCGAGACGACCGGAATCAACGTATCGCACGACCGTATCGTGGAAATCAGCTATCTCAAGATAACCCCGGACGGAAACGAGTCGTCGCGCACTATGAGAATAAACCCGGAGATGCACATCCCCGAATCAGCCAGCAAGGTACACGGCATATACGATGAGGACATTGCCGACTGTCCCACTTTCAAAATGGTCGCCCGGCAGATAGCAGACGATTTCTCAGGATGCGACATTGCAGGTTTCAACTCGAACCGTTTCGATGTCCCGATGCTGGCCGAGGAGTTTCTACGTGCCGGTGTCAACATTGACCTGTCACGTCACAGATTCATTGATGTTCAGGTTATATACCACAAGCTTGAGCAGCGCACTCTGTCAGCCGCCTACAAGTTCTATTGCGGCAAGGATCTGGAGGACGCGCACAGTGCCGACGGTGACACCCGCGCCACCTACGAGGTTCTGAAGGCCCAGCTAGACAAGTACCCCGATGTTCTCAAGAACGATATGCGTTTCCTTTCTGAATACTCAAGCCAGACAAACAACGTTGACTTTGCCGGGCGCATAATATACAACGAGAACCACATCGAAGTTTTCAATTTCGGCAAATACAAGGACCATCCTGTCGTGGAGGTTCTCCAGCGTGACCCGAGTTATTACCGCTGGATGATGGAGGGGGATTTCGCCCTCAACACCAAGCAGGTTCTGACAAAAATCAAGATAGCAAACAAATGCTGACAGCCCCATTATGAGCAGTTCACTTTCAGGAAAGCATATCGTCTTAGGAATCACAGGCAGCATTGCGGCATACAAGGCCTGCATACTTATCCGTGGTCTGATTAAGGAAGGCGCCGAAGTTCAGGTAGTCATTACACCGGCAGGCAAGGAATTCATCACTCCGATTACGCTGTCCGCGCTGACCTCAAAGCCTGTCATCAGCGAATTCTTCTCCGGACGCGACGGCTCATGGCACAGTCATGTCGCTCTCGGCCAGTGGGCCGATGCAATGGTCATAGCGCCCTGCACGGCATCTACACTCGGCAAAATGGCGAACGGAGTGGCCGACAATATGTTGGTCACCACATATCTTGCCATGAAGGCGCCGGTATTCATCGCACCTGCAATGGATCTTGATATGTTCGCCCATCCCACTACCAGACGCAACCTGGACACGCTTCGCAGTTTCGGGAACATAATAATAGAGCCTGCCGAAGGTGAACTTGCCAGCAAACTGGTCGGAAAAGGACGTATGGAGGAGCCCGAAAACATCGTGAACATGCTGCGCGGGTTCTTTGACCGCCAGCAGGACTGTACGCTTTCAAAAAAAAAAGTTCTGATTACGGCGGGGCCGACTCACGAGAGAATTGACCCGGTCCGTTTCCTGGGTAACGACTCCACCGGCAAGATGGGCTTTGCTCTGGCCGAAGAGTGCGCCGCACGTGGAGCCGATGTCACACTCATTGCAGGCCCCGTTTCGCTGACCACAGCATCGCCGGCCATCCATCGTATTGATGTCACTACGGCTGCACAGATGTACCAGGCGACCTTGCGTGAATTCGAATCGGCCGACGCAGCCATACTGTGCGCTGCAGTCGCTGACTTCACTCCCGAAATCACAGCCACAAGCAAAATCAAGCGCAAGGGAGAGATGACGCTGCGTCTCATTCCCACCCAGGACATTGCGGCGGCAGTAGGCAAGGTCAAGAAACCGGGCCAGGTCACTGCAGGCTTCGCTCTCGAGACCGACGACGAGGCCGTGAATGCGGCAGGCAAGCTCGAGCGGAAGAATTTCGACTTCATCGTGATGAACTCGATGCGCAATGCCGGCACCTGTTTCGGCTATGACGACAACAAGGTCACCATCATTGACCGTCAGGAGTCTGTGGAATACCCGATGAAATCGAAGAAGGAGGTTGCAAAGGACATAATAGACAAACTGGCTTCGCTAATGTTCTGTCTGCTGTTTCTTTTCCTCCCTTTTCATAATGCCGGAGCTCAGGAACTGAACGCTACCATCAACCTGAACACATCAAAGATTTCCGGCGTCGACACCGATGTGTTCACATCCCTTCAGACGGCCCTGAACGATTTCATAAACACGACCGCCTGGACGAACTACAAATTCACGCAGAGAGAGAAGATTGCCTGCAGTTTCAACATCACCGTCAATGCCTACGACCCCGGAACCGGCGAGTTCCAGTGCGAGATGATGGTTCAGAGCAACCGTCCCGTCTATGGTTCCACTTACAACACCACGGTATTCAACTTTATGGATAACGAGGTGGTGTTCAACTACACCAAGCAGGACCGTATGGATTTCAACGAGATGAACATTGACAACAATCTGACCGCCACATTCGCTTTTTACTGCTATCTGATTATCGGTCTGGACTTCGACACTATGGCCGAGAACGGCGGTACGGAGATTATCCAGAAGGCCGAAAATGTGGCAGCCAACGCACAGACGATAGGCGGCGGATGGCGTTCTTTCGACAACAACCGCAACAGACAGGCCATCGTAACAGATTATATGAACGGAACTCTGTCATCGTTCCGCAAACTTCAGTATGTCTATCACAGGCTGGGTCTGGACGATATGTCAGCCAACGCCGAACGCGGGCGCGCCACCATCTCGGAGAGTCTGGAACTGCTCGAAGAGGTATATCGCGCCAAGAGCACATCGGTGCTGGCCGTGCTGTTCACCGAAATCAAGCATGACGAGCTGCTGAACATCTATTCACAGGGATTGGACAAGGAAAAGGCCGAGGTCATCAGGATACTCAAGGTCGTCAACCCGTCACAATCCAAAGACTGGGATACCATAAAAACATCCAAATAATGCTGAAATCAATTCAGATACGACACTATGTGCTGATTGAAAGCCTTGACATAGACTTTCACGACGGTTTTTCGGTAATGACCGGCGAGACCGGTGCCGGCAAGTCCATAATTTTAGGCGCGATGAACCTGCTTATGGGGCAGAGGGCCGAGAGCCGTGTAATCAGTGACGGTGCTGACAAGTGTACCGTTGAGGGAATCTTCGATGTTACCGGTTACGGACTGCAGCAATTGTTCGATGAAAACGGACTTGACTACGACGAGACCGACACGATAGTCCGGCGCGAAGTGTCAGCAACGGGTAAAAGCCGCGCTTTCATCAACGACACCCCTGTCAGCCTTGCGCTGCTCAGGGAAATTGGAGCCCATCTCATAGACATACACTCGCAGCACCAGAATCTGCTGTTAGGAACCGAATCGTTCCAGTTCAGTGTGGTTGACTCTTTTGCAGCTGACGGCGCTGAACTGACAGCCTACCGCAAATGTTTCGACGGATGGCGGGAATGCAGGGCGCGTCTGGAGAATCTGCGTCAGGAAGAGGCTCAGAACCGCCGGGAGCAGGATTTCCTGCAGTTTCAGTTCGATGAACTGGAAAAGGCGAAACTTTATACGGGTGAGCAGGAGGAACTTGAATCGGAACAGAGCATACTGTCCAATGCCGAGGACATTAAGGCAGCACTCTACCAGGCGTCCGAATCGCTCGACGGCGAACAGGGCGGCGCCATCAGGAGTGTTCGCAGCGCGCTGCACAGTCTGGAGAGCGCGTCCCGCAATCTGCCGGCCGCTTCGGAACTTACCGAAAGGCTTCAAAGCTGTCTCATAGAACTGCGGGACATCAACGAAAGCGCCGGCCGACTGGGTGACGGGACCAATTATGACCCGCAGCGTCTGGAGGCCGTATCGGAAAGGCTGGATCTGCTCTACTCCCTTCTGAAAAAGCACGGCTACGACTCTGTCGATGGACTGATCGGATTCCGCGACGAACTTGAAACCAAGCTGAACCGCCTTGAGTCATATAGCGAAGACATAAAGGAGGCTGAAAGGCAGGTCCGCGAACTTCACAGCCAGATGGAAGCACACGCATTGCAGCTCAGGAAACTGCGTACGGAGGCCGCGTCCGCTCTGGAAAAACGTATCACCGACGCTCTGACTCCGCTGGGTATGCCCAACGCCACATTCAGGATTCAGCTGACCGATTCCGGCACTTTCGACCGTAACGGAGCGGACAGACTGCAGTTCATGTTCACCGCAAACAAGGGTTCCAAACTGCAGGAACTGTCCGAGACGGCATCCGGAGGCGAGCTGTCAAGGGTAATGCTGACTGTGAAATCGGTCATGGCGGGAGCCAGAAACCTGCCTACCATCATATTCGATGAAATTGACACCGGTGTATCGGGAGCGGTAGCCGGAAAAATGGCCCTGATGATGCGCGATATGTGCAAGGACGGCCGTCAGGTCATCGCCATTTCGCACCTGCCGCAGATAGCGGCAAAAAGCGGCGCTCATTATCTGGTGTACAAGAAGGAGGGCGAAGCCGCCACACACACTCACATTTCAGAACTGGACGAAAAAGGACACATCACGGAAATTGCCAGGATGATAAGCGGAGAGACTATAACAGCCGCTGCTCTTGACAATGCCCGCGCATTAATAGAGGAATAATGGATAACGGAATGATTTTCGGCATACGGGCCGTAATAGAGGCTATCGAAGCCGGCAAGGAGATTGACAAGCTGCTAATCAAGAAGGACCTGCAGGGTGACCTGTCCAAGGAACTGTTCAACACGCTCAAGGGTCGCGGCATACCTGTCCAGCGCGTCCCAGTCGAGCGTCTGAACCGCATTACCCGCAAGAATCATCAGGGAGTGATAGCATTCACTACCGAGATTACCTACCAGCACATTCAGGACATAATCCCTACTCTGTTCGAAGAGGGACGCAATCCGTTCTTCATACTGCTGGACGGAATAACCGATGTCAGGAATTTCGGAGCAATTGCACGTACCGCCGAATGTGCCGGAGCCGATGCCATCATCATACCGATGCACAACAGCGTCAGCGCGACTGCCGATGCCGTAAAGACTTCGGCCGGCGCTCTGCATATCATTCCAGTGTGCCGCGAATCGCGCATAGATTCAGCCATCAAGTACCTGAAGGAATGCGGTTTCCGCATTGTGGCCGCGACAGAGAAGGGCAAAACCGACTACACAAAAGGCAGTTACACTGGTCCTACATGTCTGATTATGGGAGCCGAAGACACTGGCATCCCGGCCGAACATCTATCACTCTGCGACGAATGGGTACGGATTCCCATCCTGGGCAAAATTGAATCGCTCAATGTCTCTGTCGCAGCAGGAGTTCTTATTTACGAAATTGTGAAACAAAGGAACGAACAGTTATGACAAAAAGAATAGCCGCCGTTGCAGTTCTGGCAATGGCAATGCTCTCAGCGTATGCCGCAAAGATGCCGAAATGGGTGAAGAACAGCCGTAATGCCGTCTGTCAGATCATTGCCTATGATGACCAAGGGAACGAATGCGGACGTTCCACCGGTTTCTTTATCGATGCCGAAGGTAACGGAATATCGCAATACGACATTTTCAGCACCGCAGTCAGGGCTGTGGCAGTCGACTCCAAAGGCATAAGCCGCGACATTCTGTATGTCACAGGTGCAAACCGCATATACGATGCAGCACGTTTCAAAGTGGTTCCTGACAAGTCTCTTGTCAGTTTGACCGCTTCTGACGTATCCGCCATCGAGGGTGAAACGCTATACCTGCTCACCTACTCAACCGAAAGCACTTGGCAGCCGTCAGTCTATACAGTTGCAGCGAAAGTCGCCATGGCCAATGACTATTCGTACTATACCCTGTCAGGAGACATCTGTGACGCAGCGGGCGCTCCAGTTATGAATGCGCTCGGACAGGTTGTCGGAGTCATGCAGAGTTCGGTGGAAGGCGACACCGGCAACTACGCCGTAGACATCAACTATGTCAAATCTCTGTCTATCAGCTCGGCGCTCGCCCTCAACGATGACGACTACCGCCGTATGACATTCCCCAAGTCTCTGCCCGACAACGAAGAGCAGGCGCTTGTCTATATCTATATGAATCAGGGCGTGAACCCCGACTACTACATGTCTCTGCTGGACCGTTTCATCGAACAGTATCCGGGTAGCAGTGAGGGCTACATCAAAAAAGCCATTGCCCTGATTTACGGTAACGACTCCACACAATACGCCGATGGTATCGCGCTTATGGACAAAGGGGTCAGCATCGCCGACAAGAAGGATGACGCGCTCTATCAATATGCCAATCTGATTTATACAACACTGACGGGCGGCATCAGAGTCAATGCCGAAGGCTGGTCTCTTGAATCGGCACTTGACAAGATCAATGCCGCCATCGCCATAGAGGAAGTTCCCTCTTACCTCCAGCTGCAGGGCAACATCCTGTTCGCCCTGACAAGATACGACGAGGCTCTGACAAGTTACAACAAGCTGAACAAGACCACAATGGCATCGGCCGAGACATACTACTACACATCGGTAATCATGGGAAAGCTCAACGCCTCTCCCGACGAGATAATTGCCACCCTTGACAGCGCAGTCAATTTCTACGGCAGACCATATACATCGGTCGTAGCCCCCTTCATTCTGGAGCGTGCCACAATAAAAGAGGAGAACGAGCGCTACCGCGATGCCGTGCTCGACCTCAACGAATACGAACAGATTGTTGGAAAGGCCGGACTCACAGCCGAATTCTTCTACTTCCGCGAACAGATTGAGGTTAAGGCAAGAATGTACGAGCAGGCCATGAAGGACATAGAGCAGGCCATTTCGCTGAGTCCTGCCGACCTTGGTCTCACACTGGAACTTTCAAGCCTTCTGCTCAGAGTCGGAATGGCCGATCAGGCCCTGCCCATTCTTCAGGAGCTTGCCGACAATAATCCCGAAGATACCGACTGTCTCAGACTGTTAGGCATCTGCCTGATGCAGTCCGACAAGGACGAACAGGCACGCCAGTACCTTCAGAAAGCCAAGGAATTAGGCGACGAGCTGGCTTCGCAGCTTTTGGAAAAGTTGTAAACCGTTCAGGTTAAATCGCTGTCAAGTCAGACTATTTCGATTCTGGCTATCCCGGAATCGGATTCGGGGTTCACTCTGTACCGGTTATCTGTGCGCCGGCCTATCACCCATACGATGTCCTCGCCGTCACATAACAGCAGCTGACTCCGTTTCTCGAACAGCGACATTCTGGCATCCGTCATAAAGTCGCTCAGCAGTTTCCGCCCGCGCATACCAAAGGGGACGAATGCGTCTCCCGGACGGCAGCTGCGCACCGTAAGACAATCCGACTTTAGTTTACGGCAATCCAGCATCGCGACATTGCCGCTGCGCTCTATCGCCGACCCTGCAGGAAGTATGCTGACTGATAATCTGCGCCCGTCTGGAAGCAGGACACAGGCTCCCTCTGCAAGCGGCAGTCTCAAACTGCAGGACAGTTCGCTGTCATTCCCTGAAGTTCTTTTCAGCAGCAGACTTTCGCGGTCTCTGATAAGAGTGTATTCACCCGCCATAAACGAACGGCCGGGTGTTCCACTTAGCGAAGTTGCTATCTCCCCTATCTGCGTCTCATTGAATCCGTAGGGCGTAAGTATCTCAAAAAGAAGAGATTCCGAAAAGCCGGAGTGCTGAAGCTCTACGATAGAAACGGCAACCGTACCATCGTTCTGAACGCTCACGCATCTCGCCGTTTCGGCTTCAATGGCCTTGAGGTACGCAGCCATAGCCGATTTCATTCTGGCGGAAGTTCTGGCAATTGCCGCATCGGCATCGGGATTGATACCGCGCATCATAGGCAGCAGCTGCAGACGGATTTTGTTGCGGGTATAATCGCACTCCAGATTCGTGCTGTCCGTTACAAACGGCTGTCCCTTTTCAGCAAGCCACTGTTCAATTTCAGTACGCGAGACGCACAGCAGAGGACGGACAATGTTTCCGTTCCGGCTTCTGATGCCCGTAAGTCCGCGTATACCCGTACCTCTAATCAGATTCATCAGAACCGTCTCGACCGAGTCGTCACGATGATGCGCGACTGCAACTGCCGCACAGTCGTTCTCCTGTCTGATACGTTCAAAGTCCGAATACCGGAGTTCACGCGCGGCCATCTCAATCGAACATTTGTGTTCCAAGGCGTACTGTCTGGTGTCGTAGTTGCAGACAATCAGCCTGATGCCCTTAGTACGGCACAGAGACTCCACAAAGTTCATATCCCTGTCGCTCTCATCGCCGCGCAAATGAAAATTGCAGTGAACGGCCAAACAGTCATAGCCCAGCGACTGCAGTACAGAGAGCAGAGCGATGCTGTCAGCGCCTCCGCTCACGCCCACCACCACCATGTCACCGCTGTTCAGCAGCCGGTCACTGGCAATGAAATCACGAACTTTCTGTAGCAGATCCATAATACGGCAAGACAAAGATAGCGCAAGCATCCATAATTTATCCGTCAAAAGTCTTAATTCTCAAAAAAAGCATTACCTTTGCACCTGCAATCCGGCAAATGGTACCTTGACCGAGTGGCTAGGTAGCGGTCTGCAAAACCGTTTACGGCAGTTCGAATCTGCCAGGTACCTCCAACCCTCCACTATTTTCAGCCCCTGACCATAGTAATATTATTCCCAAGCCATGGGAATTTTGCGCCCAAGCCAAGGAAATGTTTCCAGATGGCTATCTGGTGGTTGCCAACCCTTCACAAACTCTCCGCTAACCCTCCACCCCCCCACTGAACTGAAATTCACATCCGGCATGCCAATGTGTAATTTGCTGAATTTGGTTGTCAGATTATCTTACGGCTG
This sequence comes from Bacteroidaceae bacterium, assembly GCA_045642985.1. Classification (GTDB taxonomy): domain Bacteria; phylum Bacteroidota; class Bacteroidia; order Bacteroidales; family Bacteroidaceae; genus Colenecus. The sequence goes on from JAZUJU010000071.1 coordinate 17,726, forward strand.
AACCAAGATGACTGGTTAGTGAAGGGTTGGTAGAAGGTTAGTGAAGGGTTTCTAAGAACTTATATCGCTCATTAACTGTTGATTAAGCAAAAGTAGTGAAGGGTTGCAAGGTAATCAGCAAAATATCCGGTTACGAAGGCAAATACATCTTTCTTCCTACAGCGGGGATCTTCATTGACTCAGACCTTGTCGACGTTAGCTTCCGCGGCGGCTACTGGTCCAGTTCGTTATATACGGCGTTCTTCGCGGATGACTTGTTCTTCTATTTGGGCAACTCCAGTTTCGGCACTAGCAACTACTACCGCAATGTCGGTCAATCCGTACGTCCCGTCTGCCTATAGGATTTGTCCTGCACGACATACAGGTATTCGGTTTACGCTGCATAATTCCGCCATATAGGTTGACAACAAAAACAGCCCAACATTCTGTTCTTGTCCATTGCGTTTTCTGCAATATGCATTATCTTCGCAGACAATTCCAATAAACGCCACCGCTGATACCAATCCGACAGTAGGCGCAAACTATTTAATACAAAAAGCACTATGATCAGGAAAAACAAATCGAGAGAGAAAATCTCAAAAGCGCAGAGCGCCGAAATGCCGGGCAAGTATGCGAACCTCATGAACGATGTTGCGTTCCAGTATGTCTTCGGCTCTGAATCGAACAAGGACCTGCTGATGGCCTTGCTCAACGAGCTGATTCCGGAACTTCACATCACCAGTCTGAGTTTCAACAGGCAGCGTCAGCAATCGTTCGCTAAGAATCTGAAACGCAGTGTGTTCGATGTGTCGTGCCAGTTGGCAGACGGGACTTATGTCGATGTTGAGGTCCAGGTCTGTCCGCAGGACTGGTTCGCAGACCGATGTCTGTACTATTCGACCTACTGCATTCAGAGTCAGCTAAACAGCGGTCGGGAGGAATACCATCTAATGCCGGTGTACGTCGTATCAATCGATGCGTTCACTCTGCATCACAGTTCCGAATGGGACGGCAGTATTCTGTCAAGCTACTCATTGCGCGAGGACCGCACGCACGAGCTGATGACAGATATTCTGCATTTTGTATTCGTCGAGTTGAAGGATTTCAACAAAAAGTGGGAGGATATTGACAATGACAAGGAAAGGTTTTACTTTTGTATGCGACACCTGCACGAACTCGACAGCCTGCCATTAGGATTCGCCGAGGGAATATGGGCGAAGCTGGCCCATGAGAGCGAACTGGCTGCTATGCCTGATAAAGTGAAAATTAAATACATCAAGAATATGACAACCGAAATCGACAAAAGAGCGCAGATTTTATACGCCAAGCGGCGTGCCGAGGAAGAAGGTTTTGCAAAAGGTCTCGAAAAAGGACTCGCGCAAATGCTCGAAGAGAAACTTGCAATCGCCCGCAAGATGAAGGCTGACGGTTTGTCTGCAGAGATTATAATAAAATACACAGGATTGAGCGCAGAGCAGATAGCCGGACTCTGAAATACTCCGGCAACGCGCTATTACTTGTTTTTTATATCAATAAGTGCCAAAAGCGGAGTATTTTATGTAAGTTTGCTGCAACTAACAGTAAACAGACATTTCTATGAAGAAGTATCTTATCATTTTGCTTATGGTCCTGCTTCCGCTGACCGCAGACGCTAAAATCAACCTTAATATTCTGGGATCGAAGGTGGACGAGGCCACTGCGGCACAGCACCTCAAGTTCAAGGGTACACCTATGGTCGGCAGCTATACCAAGTTCGCCCAAAGTCTTACAAAGAACGACAGGAACATCCGTATCGTTTCCAAGGACAAGACCTGTGTACGCCTGATTGACGACTTTATCGGTTTCGAGAATGTTGACATTCAGGTTTATCCTTCGTATGTATCGAAGAAAGTCACCCACGTCAAGGTATTCGTTCCGGCAGGAAAGCAGTGGCAAGTAGTGCTGAGAACATACGAGGAAGTAAAATCGTACTACGTAGAGAAATATGGCCAACAGACCAAACTGGTAGAAGAGGGTCCCGGCGAAGATCCCGGTCAGGAGTTGCAGAAAGGCGACTGCTACTACCTTTCGCAGTGGGAAACAGAAGTCGGTTCCATTGAAATCAGAGTTGTCTATAATGACAGCGAGAGTTCGTTCTATGTCTGCATCGGCTATTTCGACACAGACTATCACAGCGAACTGCTTGACCAGATTTGACATTCACAGTAATTCGTTATCAATCAATCTATCTGTAATATGATTACATTATCTGTCATAATTGTCATCGCAGTCATCCTCATTGCGATGTATTTCAGATACAACAACAGTGAAATCGCACTCAGAAAAGAGGCCGAGGCTCAGGAAAAAGCCATTGGTGCCGTCCGCGACACGATGTGGAAGACCATCAAGGAAAAGGCTGGAGTGAGCGAGAAGTATCGCGAGACATTCGAAAAGATATACCCGGAAATCATTTCTGGGCGATACAAGCAGGACGGATCCGAGACATTCAAGATGATCAACGAGTCGAATCCGGATTTCGACACGTCGCTCTACAAAGATCTGATGCAGACCATCGAATGTCAGCGCGAGGCATTCACAAACGCACAGAAGCGTATGCTTGACATCATACGCGAGCGAGAGACGCTTATAGAGTCTCTGCCTCAGAAGTTCTTCATCTCAAACAAGAAGAAAATCGACTACAAGCCAATCGTTTCCGATGCCACTGACAGCGTAATGAAGACGCACATCGACAACGAGATGCTTGAACTGTAATTGATGCTTTATTACTTTACATTCCTCGTTCCGTTCATAGCAGCGCTTGCTGCGTGGCTGTTCAGCAGAGACACGGAACTGTGGTGGGCATATCTGCTGGTTGCAGTGGGCATTGACGGCCTGCTGCACCTGTTTTTCTGGCTGCTCTCAACGGCCAAGGAGTATCTGAGCGGATATGTGACGGCATCGGTGCACTACAATGCGTGGACAGAACGTGTAGTCAGAATCGAGACAAGGAATGTAAACGGCAGGACGGTATCCACACAACGGGTGGAATACGTACGACACCCCGACAGTTATGCCTGGCGAATCAACACCGGCAGGGAGTTCAGTGTAGATTATTCGCAATACATCGGGATGGCTGAACGCTGGCACGCTGTTCCTGAATTCTACCCGGTCCACCATTTCAACTGCGTGGCGGGAGGCGACGGAGAGATATGCCACTGGAACGGCAACGAACTGGACACGGAGACTGTGACATACACTCACCGTTACCGCAATCCCGTCAGATACTCCAACTCCATCTTCAGCGAGAAGCATATTTCCAAGAAGGAGGCGCAGAAGCTGAATCTGATAGATTACCCCAAAATCAACGGTTTCGAGCAGAACGTCGTTCTCTGCCAGTCCGGTTTGGAACTGGATGAGTCTCTGATCTGTCAGTCTTGTATCCAGCGCATAAACGCCTTCTGCGGGCAGGAGCATCAGATACACGTTTTTGTTCTGCTGTTCAAGGCCGACCAGGGTCTGGAAACAGCATACCGCCAGCACTCCTACTGGAAAGGGCTGAACAAGAATGAGTTTGTGGTCTGTCTGGGAATAGACGGCGACGAAGTCAGGTGGTGCCAGCCATTCAGTTGGATGGACGAACCGACGCTGGCCGTATGGACCAAGGCCTATTTCCGCGACAATCCTAAGCTGGACCTCGATTCTTTCTCCAGAGAGTTGCGCAATAACATCGGCCTGTGGAAGAGAAAGCAGTTCTCCGACTTCAAATATCTGGGAATAAATCTGTCAAAGTCAAACCGTATAGTCTACGGCTGCATCGTAGCCCTATTGGCAGCAGCGACCGTGGTAATTTGCCTGCTCGTCACAAACAGCAACAAATAAAATGAAAGTAAACTACCATACCCATTCCAGATTCTGCGACGGCAAAGGTGAGCCACGCGAATATGTTGAATATGCTATCGGACACGGTTTCAGTCATCTGGGTTTTTCAGGACACTCCCCTGTCCCATTCCCGAACGACTACGCAATACAGCCCGAACATCTGCAGGAATACTGTGACGAGATACGCAGTCTGAAATCCGAATATGCCGGACGCATCGACATTCGTCTTGGAATGGAAATTGACTACATTCCCGGTCTGTCAGAGGATTTCGGCAAACTGATAGATGAATGTGGGCTGGAATACTGCATCGGCAGCGTCCATTTTGTGAGCAATCCCGAGGGCGATCCAAACGATCTGTGGTTCATAGACGGCCCCAGCAGAGATATTTATGACGACGGCATAGAACGCATATTTCATGGCGATGTACGAAAAGCCGTCACTGCATTCTTCCATCAGAACAACGAGATGATTGAGCGGAACAGACCGGCTGTCATCGGGCATTTCGACAAGATTGTAATGCACAATCACGACCGCTTCTTCACCCGCGATGAGCCGTGGTTCCTCAATCTGGTGTACGAAACGGCAGAGCTGATAAGCGAAAAGGGAATAATCTGCGAAATAAATACGCGAGGCATATACAAGAAGCGTTCCGATGACTATTTCCCGTCGCGTAAGGCCATCCTCAGGTTGAAGGAACTTGGTGTGCCCGTCCTGGTCAGCTCCGATGCACACGAGCCGGCGAATCTGGATATGTTCGAAGGCGCGTACGAATATCTGAACGAAATCGGCTATCCCGAGATAGTTTACGAATTCTGACTAATAATACAGCAAACCCCGTCCGCGATTCTCTCATCGTGGGCGGGGTTTGCCTTTACTCTGTACGCTAATGGATTGAGGCGATTAAAGATTGCCGGCTTCGGCCTGCTGGATCATCGTTTCGTTTGCAGATACGTAAATTTCAACGCGACGGTTCTGTGCGCGGCCCTCTGCTGTCGAGTTGTCAGCAACCGGCATAGAATATGACTTGCCGGCGGTTGTCATACGAACCTTGGCGATACCGCAGCTGCTCAGATAATTTGAAACAGCATCGGCTCTCTGCTGTGACAGTCTTTCGTTGACTGCATCGGAACCGGTGTTGTCCGTGTGACCGTAGATAGTGATGTCTGTCTCCTGCATATCCTTCATCTTGTTGGCGAAATCCTGAAGAGACTTCTTGGACACATCGCTCAGATTGGCGCTGTTGGTCTTGAAAAGGATACCGCTGTCGAATGTGACCTTGATGGCATCAAGACCGTTGACATCCTTGACAGTCTCAACCTTTGCGGCCTCGATTGCAGCAAGTTCCTCAGCCTTCTTGTCCATCTTCTTACCGATGAGGGCGCCAGTACCTGTACCTACTGCAGTACCGATTGCAGCACCAATTGCAGCGCCGCTGCCTGTTCCGGTAATCAGTGCGCCGAGACCTGCACCAAGAGCAGCTCCACCACCGGCACCGATGAGTGAACCTTTAGCCGTATTCGACCATGACGAGCATCCTGTAAAGAGCAGTGATGCGGAGAGAAGAATAACCAAAACCTTTTTCATAGTTGTTCGAATGTTAAATTGACGTTTGTGTTAATTTTCCGTAAAATTATTGATAATAGGAATAGCCTTGCATAAAATACGGCACAAATTTATCAACAATAGATACGAAAATTCAAATGACAGACCGGAATCAGGATATTTTATGCTATTTTTAGAATCGATTGGAAATCCAACTCCGACTTACAGAACTTGCATATGGATAAAGCGCTGAATGACAAAGGCTTTTTGGAAGCCATCCTATCATATTACGACGATGCGGGCAAAGAGCTCATCAACAGGGCCTATGGCATAGCCGAGACAGCTCTCGCCGGTGTGACCCGCAGCGACGGCTCCCCTTTTCTGAATCATCCCCTCAATGTCGCCGGCATAGTGACGGACGAAATCGGACTGTCTGCCGAATGCGTGGCAGCTGTGTTTCTGCACGAATCTCTGACCAGAGGAAATGCCGACATCTCTGTGCTGGGAACATTTCCACACGATGTAGCCATGCTGGTTGAGGGACTTAATCACATCTCGACCATCAAGCCCAAAGACACCAGACTGGAGGCTGAAAACTACAAGAATCTGATAGTCGCATACTCGTCAGACCCCCGCATTACCGTCATCAAACTTGCCGACAGACTCGAGGTGATGAGAATGCTGAGTATTTTCCCCAAACTGTCACGCGACAACAAGATACTGGAAACCCTGCTGCTGTATATCCCGCTTGCCCATCAATTGGGGCTCTACAACATGAAGAGCGAACTGGAGGACATTTATTTCAGATATGCGGAACCGCAGCAATACCGCTCCATAAAAAACAATCTTGCGGCCACCGAAAAAGATAGAAAAAAGATTACAGAGCAGTTCATCGAACCGCTCAAGGAAAAGCTTGAGGCATCAGGCATTTCGTATCATCTCAAGGCCAGGACAAAGACCGCCTACTCTATCTGGACAAAGATGCGCAAGCAGAATGTCAGCTTTTCGGGAGTGTTCGATGTCTTCGCGATACGCTTCATCATAGATCCGGAGCACTGCGAGCCGGTCACCGACCCTCAGGGCAGAGTCCTGACCGGAACAGAACTGGAGCACGCACTCTGCTGGAAGGTCTTTTCGTTCGTTACAGAGAAATACAAGTCTGACACGAAACGTCTGCGCGACTGGATTACCAACCCCAAGCCTAACGGATACGAATCCCTGCACATTACCGTCAGCAACGGCGAAGGGGCTGTGCTCGAAGTGCAGATCCGCACCGTCCGTATGGACGACATCGCAGAAAAGGGACTAGCTTCGCACTGGTCCTACAAGGGCATACGCTCCGAAGATAAGATTGCGAACTGGATGACAGCCGTCCGCACCATGCTCGAACAGGGCGGCAGCGGACAGACTCTTTCGCCCCGTGACGATGGGGAGGAAATGCTGCCGGCACCTCCCGATGATGACATCTTTGTATTCACCCCGGCAGGAGAGTTGCGCAGACTCAAGGCCGGTTCATCGATACTCGATTTCGCGTTCTGCATACACACAGGGCTCGGTTGCCGCTGTACAGGAGGCAAGATAAACGGCAAGGGATGCTCAATGCGTGAGATTCTTCATACCGGTGATGTGGTCGAAATCATCACCAGCAAGAACCAGCACCCCACACAAGCGTGGCTGTCGTTCACTGTGACCAGCAAAGCCCGCAGCAAAATCAGGCAGAAGCTCAAGGAAGAAGAGTTCAAGAATGCCGCAGAAGGCAAGGAACTGCTTGAACGCAGGCTGAAGAACTGGAAGATGGAGGTCAGCGACACCGAAATCACAGAGCTGATGAAGCGATGGCAGATCAAGACCAAGAACGAGTTCTACGCCAGTCTTGGCAGCGGCAGGACCGACACCATTGCCGTTCGCGACTATATTCTCGCAGCACGCGCTGAGCATTCCTCGGACAGGACCGAGGAGCACCGTCACCAGGAAGGTCCACAGGCCGGAGTACGTCATATTGACGACATTCTTGTTATCAGCGCAAGCGATGTAAGAGGCATAGACTACCGCATGGCACACTGCTGCAACCCGGTTTACGGAGACGACGTGTTCGGTTTCGTAACAATAAAGGACGGCATCAAAATACATAGGATGTCTTGCCCGAACGCAGCCCGACTTATTGAAAAATATCCTTACAGAATACAAAAAGTACGGTGGAGCGACGCGCCGGTCGGAAGCAGTTTCCAGACTACTCTCCGAATTACAGCCGTTCACGAAAATCAGGTTATCACCGACATCAGTGGCGTAATAGAACAGTTCCGGGCATCAATCCGTTCGATGAATATGTCCGAGAACAGCCGCAGCGGAACATACGACATTTCCATGACCATTTCAGTCAACAGCAATCTGGAACTCGACAAGGTTATGGCAGGCATACGCAGACTTAAGGGCGTGACACGCGTCATGCGTGTCTGACGTCAGGGCGCTGCAAACTTGAGTGTTGATAACTATCTGTCCTCACGCGCGCGTGGACAGATATTATTTGTAACTTTGTGCAGAAAACAAACAGCGCTGAAAGCGGATGATAGAAAAGCACATAGTCATTGACAGTGTCGATCCTGTAGTGTTCTACGGGGTTAACAATTCCAATCTACAGTTACTTAAGGCATTATTCTCGAAACTTCGCATCGTCGCACGCGGAAATGTCATCCACATAATGGGAGATGACAGTGAAACCACGCGCTTTGAGGAAGTCATCGTAAAAATCGAAAAATACTGTTCGGAATACAATTCCCTCAAAGAAGAGAACATTATCGACATAGTCAACGGTCAGACACCGTCAGGCGAAAAGGCCGACAATGTGATTGTTTACGGTGTTACCGGCAGGCCTATCATCCCTCGCACGGCCAACCAGCTCAAACTGGTCGAGGAATACGGAAAGAACGACATGATATTCACCATCGGACCGGCCGGTTCAGGCAAGACCTATACCGCAATTGCTCTGGCCGTCCGTGCACTGAAGAACCGCGAGGTCAAACGCATCATGCTCTGCCGTCCGGCGGTAGAGGCCGGAGAGAAGCTCGGATTCCTGCCCGGTGACATGCGCGAGAAGATAGATCCGTTTCTCCAGCCTTTGTACGATGCCCTGCAGGACATGATTCCGGCAGGCAAGCTCAAGGAATATATGGACCTGAACGTCATACAGATAGCGCCGTTGGCATTTATGCGAGGCCGCACTCTGAACGACGCCGTGGTGATACTTGACGAAGCACAGAACACCACACCCCAGCAGATCAAGATGTTTCTTACCAGAATGGGATGGAACACAAAGATGATAGTCACGGGAGACCTCACGCAGATAGACCTGCCACCCACACAGACTTCGGGTCTGGTGCAGGCGCTCGACATACTTAAGGGCGTGGAGGGTATCGCGTTCATACGCATGACGAAAAAGGACATCGTACGTCACAAGCTGGTAACCCGCATAGTAGACGCATACGATGCCTACGACGAGCGTCACCGCGAGTCGCGTTCAACAGACAGAAAACAAGAACCAAAACAAGATAGAAATGAGTAACGCATTGACAGCAACTGAATTTCAGTTCAAGGGACAGAAGGGAGTATATCACGGCAAGGTACGCGATGTCTACAACATCAACGACGACCTGATGGTAATGGTCGCCACCGACAGGATTTCGGCTTTCGACGTGATTCTGCCAAAGGGTATTCCATTCAAAGGCCAGGTGCTCAACCAGATAGCCGCAAGTTTTCTGGATGCCACAGCAGACATCGTTCCAAACTGGAAACTCGCCACTCCTGATCCTATGGTCACCGTAGGTCTGAAATGTGAAGGTTTCCGCGTTGAGATGATTATCCGCGGATACCTTACAGGGTCTGCCTGGCGCGAGTACCGTGACGGCTGCCGTAACCTCTGCGGTGTGGCGCTGCCTGACGGAATGCGCGAGAACGAGAAGTTTCCCGAGCCTATCATCACGCCGACCACCAAGGCCGAAGAGGGTCACGACGAGAACATTTCAAAGGAGGAGATCATCGCCCGCGGTCTTGTCAGCAAAGAGGATTACGAGCTGATGGAGAAATATACCAGAGCCCTGTTTCAGCGCGGCACGGAAATTGCAGCCGGCAAAGGACTGATTCTGGTCGACACGAAATACGAGTTCGGCAAGCGTGACGGCAAGGTCTATCTGATTGACGAAATCCACACGCCCGACAGCTCCAGATATTTCTACGCAGACGGATATATGGAAAAGTTCCAGAAAGGCGAGGCCCAGAAACAGTTATCCAAGGAGTTCGTACGCCAGAGGCTCATCGAGCACAATTTCATGAACCGCCCGGGCGATGTAATGCCAGAGATAACCGACCAGTATGCCGAAAGCGTGTCTGATCGCTACATCGAACTGTACGAGCACATCACCGGCACCCGTTTTGAGAAGGCAGGAAGCGACGACATTGCCGCCCGAATAGAACATAACGTAACCGACTGGCTGAACAACAGATAATTCGGTATGGAATTTATTCTGACTGTCATCGCTGTACTGGCGGTATCGATTTTCCTGAAGACCAACAAGTCCATAAAGGCTGGTGCGGACGAGGCCTGGAATCCCGCCCGCGAGGTCAAGCCCGAGGACGAACGTCCCGAAGGGCAGCTGGTTCCGCCGGATGAGTCGAAGGTGGAAAAGCCTGTACAGAAGCAGCACAGGCCCAAAGCCGAAACAGGACCTGAACAGGACACAAAGCCGAAGTACGGAACCGTACCAAAGCCTGGTGTCTATGCGCTCTACGGCCTTATCGGCAAGCCACTGGCCCACTCCACATCGATGATCAGCTTCAAGAAGAAGTTCCGGGCAGAGTGCATTTCGGCCGACTACTGCAACTTTGAGCTTGACAGCGTTGACCAGATTACGGATCTTCTCGCCAAATATCCTGAAATCCGTGGTCTGAACGTCACCATTCCGTACAAGACAGAAATAATCCCCTATCTTGACTCGCTCGATGACACAGCCCGCGAAATCGGTGCAGTGAATGTCATCAAGGTACGTCACAATGCCGGCAGGACCGAGCTGACCGGCTACAATACTGACTGCATAGGATTTGAGCAGTCACTCAGACAGGTATTGCAGGGAAGGACGGTCAAGGCGCTGGTACTCGGAACCGGCGGCGCGGCCAAAGCTGTCTGCTACGCTCTCAAGAGGATGGGCATCGAGTACGGACAGGTCTCAAGGAACTCTTCGTTCGACATGCTCGGTTATTACGAGCTGTCCCCGTCAGTAATGGACGAGCACCAGCTGATTGTCAACTGCACTCCTGTAGGTATGTCGCCCGACACGGAGCAGTGTCCGGATATCCCATACGCCTATCTTTCCAGCGACCACATACTGTTTGACCTCATCTACAACCCCGAAACGACGCGGTTTATGCAGAAGGGAATCGAGCACGGTGCGACAGTGTGCAATGGAGCTGAAATGCTGCGCATACAGGCACAGGAGGCTTGGAGGATTTGGAATGAATCATCGAACTAAATTATTGTGAATATGGACGAAAGATATATGAGACGTGGCGTCAGCGCATCCAAGGAAGATGTTCACAACGCCATCAGAAACATTGACAAAGGACTCTACCCGAAAGCTTTCTGCAAGATTATTCCTGACATCCTGGGCGGAGATCCCGAATACTGCAACATAATGCATGCCGACGGCGCGGGCACCAAGTCATCACTCGCCTACGCCTACTGGAAGGAAACCGGCGACCTGTCCGTCTGGAAGGGCATCGCCCAGGACGCTCTGATAATGAACATCGACGACCTGCTCTGCGTCGGAGCCACCGACGGCATTCTGGTCAGCTCCACCATCGGACGCAACAAGAATCTGGTCCCGGGCGAAGTCATCAGCGCCATCATCAACGGCACAGACGAACTGCTCGAGGAGCTGCGCGGAATGGGTGTCGGGGTTTGGCCGACCGGAGGCGAGACGGCCGATGTAGGCGACCTGGTCCGCACCATAATCGTCGACAGCACAGTGACCTGTCGCATGAAACGCAGCGATGTTATTGACAACGCGAACATCCGTCCGGGCGATGTCATCGTCGGTATGGCTTCTTTCGGAAAGGCGACATACGAAAAGGAATATAACGGCGGTATGGGCAGCAACGGACTTACCAGCGCCCGCCACGATGTGTTCAACAAGGGAATAGCCGAAAAGTATCCCGAGACATACGACAAAGCCGTGCCGGAGGATCTGGTGTATTCCGGTCGTCTGGCACTGACTGACAGCGTCGAAGGTTCGCCTCTCGATGCAGGCAAACTGGTTCTCTCCCCCACCCGCACATACGCGCCGGTAGTAAAGAGGCTGCTTGACGAACTGCGTCCTTTCATTCACGGAATGATTCACTGCTCAGGAGGAGCCCAGACCAAAATTCTGCATTTCGTCGACGGAGTCAGAGTCATAAAGGACAATCTCTTCCCCGTTCCTCCGCTCTTCCGCACTATACACGAGCAGAGCGGTACCGATTGGGCCGAGATGTATAAGGTGTTCAACATGGGGCACCGTTTCGAAGTCTATCTGCCGCAGGAATACGCAGAAAGAGTCATTGGAATCAGCCGCAGCTTCGATATCGACGCACGCATTGTCGGCCGTGTGGAGCAGTCTGACAGGACATCTCTGACTATCCGTTCCGAATTTGGAGAATTCAATTACTGATCAGGACAAACGACAAGAACTGCAATCGGCCGCCTATGGATGGAGCGAAACTGTTGGAGAAGTTGGACGGTCTTGAAGCCCGTTTTCAGGAGATAGCTATGCTCATTACCGACCCGTCGGTGATAGCGGATATGAAGCGCTATGTCAAGCTGAACCGTGAATACCACGAACTTGAGCCTGTTCTCAAGGCCCGCAATGAGTACGTGAGTACTATGGAGGCTCTTGACGGGGCCCGCGAGCTGCTCAGTTCCGAGACAGATCAGGAGTTACGGCAGATGGCCCGCGAGGAAATTGAATCCTCAACAGCCAGACTTGAAGAACTGGAAGATGAGATCCGTCTTATGTTGGTTCCGGCCGACCCTCAGGACTCCAAAGATGTGGTGATGGAAATCCGCGGCGGAACCGGCGGTGACGAAGCCGCTCTCTTTGCCGGCGACCTTTACAGAATGTATCAGAAATACTGCGAGGCCAAAGGCTGGAAAACCGCCGTCTCATCCTGTTCCGAAGGTGCTTCCGGAGGTTTCAAGGAGATAATATTCACGGTATCGGGCGAAAAGGTGTACGGCACTCTGAAATACGAGTCGGGAGTACATCGTGTCCAGCGCGTGCCGGTCACCGAAACACAGGGACGCATTCACACTTCTGCAGCAACGGTAGCCGTACTTCCCGAAGCAGATGCTTTCGAGGTTCAGATCAACGAGGGTGAAATCAAATGGGACACATTCCGCAGCAGCGGTGCCGGCGGTCAGAACGTGAACAAGGTTGAATCGGGGGTGCGCCTGAGATACAACTGGAAGAATCCCGTCACTGGTGCAGTCGAAGAGATACTGATAGAGTGTACCGAAACGCGTGACCAGCCCAAGAACAAGGAACGCGCCCTTTCGCGCCTGCGCACCATGATATACGACCGCGAGCATCAGAAATATGTCGATGATATCTCTGCACGGCGCAAGACTATGGTTTCGACAGGCGACCGCTCTGCAAAAATCAGAACGTACAACTTCCCTCAGGGTCGCATCACCGACCATAGGATAAACTATACGATCTACAATCTTCCGGCTTTTATGGACGGCGACATACAGGACTGCATAGATCATCTCTCTGTAGCCGAGAATGCCGAACGTCTCAAGGAAAGCGAACTCTAAAAACAGAAAAGCGAGAAAATGACAAGAGACGAACTTTACAGCAACATACTGCGCAAGAAGAGTTTTCTGTGTGTAGGTCTGGACTCTGACCTCAAGAAAATACCGCAGCATCTATTGGGTGACGAGGACCCGATATTCAGTTTCAACAAAGAGATCATCGATGCCACCAGCGATCTGTGCATCGCCTACAAGCCCAACCTGGCGTTCTACGAGGCTAACGGCTGGCAGGGTCTGCGCACTTTTGAGCGTACGGTACAGTACATACGCGAAAAGTGTCCCGACCAGTTCATTATTGCCGACGCAAAGCGCGGTGACATCGGCAACACATCCAAACTGTATGCACGTTCGTTCTTCGAGCAGATGAATGTCGATGCCGTGACTGTAGCGCCCTATATGGGATGTGACAGCGTCACCCCGTTCCTCGGTTATCCCGGCAAATGGGTCATTCTGCTGGCGCTCACATCAAACAGCGGTTCGATGGACTTTCAGAACAGCAGGGACATTGACGGAGAACTGCTCTACCAGAAGGTTCTTCGCAAATCCTCCGCACAGTGGGGCGGAACTCCCGACAATATGATGTATGTGGTCGGAGCGACGAGAGCCGATATGCTTGCCGACATACGCCGTATCGTTCCAGACAATTTCCTGCTGGTGCCCGGAATAGGCGCACAGGGAGGTTCGCTTGACGAGGTCTGCAAATATGGTCTGAATGACCGCTGCGGTCTGATAGTCAACAGCAGCAGGGCCATCATTTACGCCGACAGCAGCGAGAGTTTTGCGCAGGCCGCCCGCGAGGAGGCGCGCAAGGTAAGCCGTCAGATGGCGGAACACCTGTCATAACTTGGCAGTAAAGAGCTTATTTTGTATATTTGCGTAACGAACAGCGATTCAGATGGAATTTACAGCAAAACAGATAGCAGAATTTCTTCAGGGAGAAGTAAGCGGCAATGAAAATGCAGCCGTCAACACCTTCGCAAAAATCGAGGAAGGCGTTCCCGGAGCTCTGTCATTCTTATCGAACCCCAAATACACACAATACATCTATACGACCGAGTCAAGTGTGGTGCTGGTCAACAGGGATTTCGTTCCCGAACAGCCGGTACGTGCGACAATGGTCAGAGTTGACAACGCGTACGAAAGCATCGCCAAGCTGCTTGCACTGTACGACTCGCTGAAACCGGCAAGGACAGGAATCAGTTCCCTGGCATCGATATCAGAAAAGGCCACTGTCGGAAAAGACTGCTACATCGCTCCGTTCGTAACGGTTGACGATGGCGCCGTCATCGGTGACAATGTCCAGATATACCCGAACGTCACCATAGGTCAGGGAGTCAGCATAGGAGACGGATGCATCATCTATCCGAATGTCACAATCTATTACGGATGCTCTGTCGGTAACCGCTGCATTCTGCACGCCGGATGTGTCATAGGTGCGGACGGTTTCGGATTCGCCCCGGGTGCAGACGGCTACAGCAAGATTCCTCAGATAGGTTCAGTCACTATCGAAGACGATGTGGAGATTGGAGCCAACAGTTGCGTTGACCGTTCCACAATGGGACATACCGTCATCCACAAGGGTGTCAAGATAGACAATCTGGTGCAGGTCGCTCACAATGTAGAAATCGGAGAGAACACAGTAATGTCCGCACAGTCGGGCGTTGCTGGTTCGGCCAAGATAGGTTCCTGGTGTATGCTGGGAGGTCAGAGCGGTGTCAGCGGTCACCTCAAGATAGGCGACAGGTCGGTACTGTGTGCCCAGACCGGCGTAATCGGCAACATCAAGTCCGGCAGGACCGTTATGGGATCGCCGGCCATAGACCATATGGTCAATGTAAGAGCATACGCAATTCACAAGATGCTTCCTGACCTTTACAATGAATTCCGCTCATTGCAGAAGGAGGTCGCGGAACTCAAGTCACAATTGGATAAAGAGCAAGATTAATGTATAAGCAGAAGACACTGAAGGACAGTTTCTCACTAAGCGGCAAGGGTCTGCACACAGGCCTGGACCTGACGGTGACATTCCGTCCCGCGCCGCCCGACTACGGCTACAAGATTCAGCGCACCGATCTGGAAAGCCAGCCGATAATCGAAGCAGTTGCCGAGAATGTCAAGGAAACTATGCGCGGAACTGTCCTCTTCAAAGGAAACGCCAAGGTCAGCACAGTCGAGCACGCCATGGCTGCCCTGTATGCAGCAGGTATTGACAACTGTCACATCGAGGTCAACGGTCCGGAGTTTCCCATACTCGACGGCAGCGCACAGTATTATGTGGAGAACATCGAGCGCATCGGAATCAGAGAGCAGGATGCCCTGAAGGATTACTACACCGTAACTTCAAAAATTGAGGTCCGCGACGAATCGACCGGTTCGTCGATAGTGATTCTCCCCGACGACAAGTTCAGCGTTGACGTACACATTTCCTTCCAGTCCGATGTCATCGACAATCAGTATGCCACCCTCGAGGACACCGGCGACTTTGCAAAAGAGATTGCCAGCAGCCGCACTTTCGTGTTCGTACGCGAGATAGAGCCGCTGCTTGCTGCAGGACTCATCAAGGGAGGTGATCTTGACAACGCCATCGTAATATACGAGAGGGAGATGCCGCAGGAGAGATTTGACAAGCTGGCCGAAATAATGAACGTGCCCAAGATGGATGCCACGAAGCGCGGCTACATTATGCACAAGCCACTGGTCTGGAACAACGAACCGGCACGTCACAAACTGCTTGACATAATCGGCGACCTGGCACTCGTGGGCAAGCCTATCAAGGGAAAGATTATCGCGACCAGGCCTGGCCACACAATCAATAACAAGTTCGCACGCGTCATACGCAAGCAGATAAAATTGGGCGCCACACAGCCTCCGTTCTACAATCCGTCGCAGAAACCGGTTCTTGACATCGACCAGATCAGGACCATGCTTCCGCACAAGTTCCCGTTCCTGATGCTCGACAAGGTGACTGTTCTCACTGATCTCTATGCCGAAGGCATCAAGAACATAACGAACGACGAGCTGTTCTTCAACGGTCATTTCCCCAATCATCCGATAATGCCGGGAGTGCTTCTGCTCGAAGCCATGGCACAGCTTGGCGGCACACTTGCACTCAACTACAACAAGTCGAATGCAGCGAAATACGAGAACGCCCTCATTCTGAAGATTGACAATGCCAAATTCAGACATGCGGTCATCCCGGGGGACACACTTCTGATGCGCGTCATCAAGACCACGCCCCTGAAGCATGACATCATGACGGTGAAGGGTTATTGCTTTGTTCATGACAAACTGGTCTGCGAAGCGGAATATATGTTACAACTAATTGAAAAGGAGGAAAAATGATCAGTCCGTTAGCTTATGTGGATCCGTCCGCACAGATTGGCAGCAATGTAGAAATCGCGCCATTCTGCTATATAGATAAAAATGTGGTAATAGGTGATGACTGTGTCATTATGCCACACGCTACAGTCCTGTATGGAACCCGTATGGGAAAGGCGAACCAGGTGTTCCCCGGCGCCGTAATCGGAGCTATTCCACAGGACCTGAAGTTTGTGGGCGAGGAGACCACACTGATAATAGGTGACCGGAACCGCATACGCGAGAATGTCACACTGAACAGGGGTACGGCATCCAAGGGAACCACCATCATCGGTTCAGACAACCTTCTGATGGAGGGTGTGCACGTAGCTCACGACTGCGTCATCGGAAATCACTGCATCATCGGCAACCAGACCAAAATCGCCGGCGAGGTGGTGATTGACGACTATGCAACCATCAGTTCGACAGTCCTCATCCATCAGTTCTGCCACATAGGCGGATACATTATGTTCCAGGGTGGCTGCGCTACGCCAAAGGATGTCCCCCCGTACATTATCGCTGCTAGAGAGCCTGTTTCGTATATGGGCATCAATATCGTCGGACTCCGCCGTCACGGTTTTGACAAGGATCAGATTGAAAGGATTCATCAGGCATACCGTATCATATATCAGAGCGGGATGAACGTCACTCAGGCAATACGTGCCCTCAAGGAGGACCCGATTTCAGAATTCGACGAAGTCAGATATATCATTAACTTTGTGGAGACCTCCGGAAGAGGCATCATCAGAGATTAACAACAAACAGTTTTTATTGCTCAAATTATGGTTTACAGATTCATCTTAGTATCGGACGAAGTTGACGATTTCTACAGAGAGATAAAAATAGATGCGGATGCCAGCTTTCTTGATTTTCACAAGGCTATCCTCGCTTCAACCGGCTATGCTGACGACCAGATGACATCATTCTTCATCTGCGAGGACAACTGGGAAAAGCGCGAGGAAATCACACTTGAGGAGATGCATACCAGCAGTGATGAGGACAGTTGGGTGATGGGCACCACACGAATCAGCGAATTCGTCGAGGACGAGGGACAGCGTCTGCTCTACATCTTTGACCCGTTAGCCGAGCGCTGCTTCTTCATCGAGCTGAAGGAAATCATAACCGGCAAGAGTCTAAAGGCTGCAGAATGTTCCAGGAAAGGCGGACAGGCACCGAAACAGACTGTCGATTTCGAGGAACTGGCAAAAAGTCAGCCCGTCATCGACACCGGCGAGAACTTCTACGGTGATGACGATTTCGACGAGGAAGACCTTGACAGAGATGGGTTTGACATGGGTGACGGCGGTTCACAAACCGTCAGTTTGGACTCAATAGATGACCTCTACTAAGACTCTTGTCATAATTTTAGGACCAACCGGCGTTGGAAAGACCTCTATGTGCCTTTCCATCGCCGATTCTTTTCGCAGCCCTGTGATTTCGGCCGACTCCCGCCAGATGTACGCAGACATTCCTATCGGAACGGCCGCTCCAACGGCTCAGGAACTTGAAAGAGTAAAACACTATTTCGTCGGCAATCTGAAACTGGACCAGTACTACAGCGCCGCAAAATACGAGGAGGAGGCTATTGCACTCATATCCGAACTGTTCAAGACTCACGACGTGCTTGTAGTTGCCGGAGGATCAATGATGTACATTGACGCCCTGTGCTACGGAATAGACGACATACCCACCATTACCCCCGAGGTGCGTCAGCACATCATGAACGAATATCAGGAAAAAGGTCTTGAGTACATGGCAGAGCTTCTGCGTCAGAAGGACCCTGAGTATTACGACACGGTCGACCGCAGAAATCCGAAACGGGTTCTGCACGCGCTTGAAGTCTGCGAAATGACAGGAGGTACCTACACAGCGCTCAGAATGCACGAGCCACGGAAGCGTCCGTTCAACATAGTCAAGATAGGACTGACACTTCCACGCGAGGAACTATATGAGCGCATTAACCGGCGCGTGGATGATATGGTACGTAAAGGACTGGTCGAAGAGGCACGCAGAGTGATGCCCTACCGCAGTTACAACTCGCTGAACACTGTCGGATACAAGGAACTGTTCCAGTACTTCGACGGTGCTCTGACCCCCGACGGCCACCCGCAGACTCTGGAGTTCGCTGTCGGCAAGATCAAGCAGGACAGCCGCATATACTCGCGCAAGCAGATGACATGGTTCAAGCGCGACACCACTATCAAATGGTTCGCTCCAAGCGATACGGACGGAGTGACAGAATACATCAAGTCCAAGATCTGAAGAAGATATGGTAATAAGACTCTACGACAGAAACAACAGCCAGCGCGACATTGACCGCATCATTGATGTCCTCAACAACGGAGGAACCATCATCTACCCCACCGATACGGCCTATGCCATCGGATGCCACGCTCTCAAGGAACGTCCCATCGAAAAAATATGCCGCATCAAAGGTCTCAACCCCGGCAAGCACCGCTTTTCGATTATATGCTACGATTTAAGCGACATCAGCCAGTATGTACGCGTGGACAATGCGACCTTCAAGCTGATGAAACGTAACCTGCCAGGTCCGTTCACCTTCATTCTCCCTTCGGGCAACAGGCT
>JAZUJU010000072.1:0-26819 GCA_045642985.1 Bacteroidaceae bacterium
CACTCGTGGAAACTTGAGCACGGTTCCGTTGAAATTCTTGTCGGCGCCAATGCGGGAGACATCAGAAACAGCAAGACAGTAAGCATATAACATAAAGCATATTAATATGGAAAACGGCGAAAACAGCAAAGGACAGCTTCAGATTGAAATCAAGCCTGATGTGGCTTGTGGCAGTTACTCTAATCTGGCTGTGATATCACACTCTCACAGCGAATTCATTGTCGATTTCGCGATGATTATGCCGGGTACTGCACCCAAGGCATTGGTTAACAACAGAATAGTGATGGCTCCTGAAAATGCCAAGCGACTGCTGATGGCTCTGCAGGACAATATTAACAAGTTCGAGAGCAATTTCGGCTATATCGATACAGGCGAAAAGAAGGGAACCTATGTGATGGGCTTCGGCGAAACTGCAAAATCCTGAATATGAATATACAACTTGATTACTCCGAACTGGAGAAACTCGTTCAGGAGAAGGCCGGAACAGAACTCCATTTCCAGTGCCAGGACAGTGACACAGTCAAGGTCAATTATCCTTTCAAACTGATGGGCAGGACAAGTGATGTCGGCATCAATCTGCGCGTTGTAAGCCTGGAAGACAATGATGTGAAACTCTCTTATTCGGCTGACGGCGGAGCACTTGTAAATATGGCTTTGGGTACTATCCTGAATTCGTACAAATCCAAATTCGGCGACAAGGCTTCGATTAGCGGCAACGAGATTACCGTACATCTGGACCGTATTCCGCAATTGGCGGCAAAGGTGGCGCAGTACAGGCTTGACAGTATCTGCTTCAATCCTTCGATGGCCGAAATCAGGCTGACCGAAAGATAGTAAATAGTATAAAAAAGGACAGGTCTCCGATTGGTTTCTATGACCAGATCGGAGACCCGCGTTTTATGAGAGCTGTACGGTATTAACGGCCTGCGTGGAAATCGAAGGAATAGGTAACACCGAAGTTTATTTCGAACGGAGTGTCGTTGTTGAATTTGTTAGGATAATTAAGTTCCTTGCTGTCGCAATAGTTGAAGGCAGTGTGGAGACGGAGCGATTCAATGGGGTAGTATTCTACAAGACCGCCCAGCGAGAAAGCCTTGCCGCCTCTGATTCCGGTCTGAAGCTTGAACTTGAGATTGTCGGTCGCATTGTAGATACCTGACAGACTGAAATCGGAATAGTTGAACTCGTCCACCTCGCCGTCAAACAGGTGGAGGTATGCATCCAGCTCGAGCGCCCAGCTGTCATTGAAGTCGTAACGGTTGCCGAGGCCGATATTGAAAGTGTTGTATCCCTCTCCTTCGACCACTATATCTTCGTCTTCTTCCTCATCGTAGTCATAGACGCATTCCCTGACACTGTTGAAAGCATATACGGTGCTGAAGTTGCCCATAGTTCCGCGCCAGCAGAGACTGTATGCAAGTTTCATATCTTTGAATGTCTCCATCGAAGGCGATGTGGTCAGCTGTGCCTCGAACGAATGGTTCTCTCCGGGCGTAAGCCTCAATGTCGCTCCGTACTGGTATGTGTTGTACCACATCCAGCCGAATGGAACGAGTCCGGAGTAGCAGTCAATATCATTCTCTTCGTTTACCAGTCCACCGAAATTGAGAATGACTTTTCCAAGGTCAACGCCCCAAAGGTCGCGATTGTATGAAAGATATGCTGTTGTCAGCCAGGTGCCGTTGATGCACGGCGATTCGTATTCGTACAGCGATTTGTAGTGCGGATTGAACAGTAGCGCACTGAAATCGAATGAGAGATGCTCAGTGATGTCACCGTTGATGAATGTGTAAAGCTGCGATCCGCCGAAGTCGAATTCGTGATCGTTGGCCACACTGTTGTACGCACCTTCCAGTCTGGGCTGGATGGAGAAGTCCACCCCTGCAAAGGCGGAACCCGAAAACATAATTGCCGCGACGGCAACCAGAAAACTCTTTTTCATTCAAGTAATAATTAAGGTGTAAAAAAAGGATTATGTGTTTGACTTGTTGTTATGACTTGTAGTAATCACGAAGGATCCTGACAAACATTCCTCCCGGAAGTATGCGCTTTAGAAAGACCGAGAGACGCTGCTCAAGGTTCGCGACGACATAATGAAGCTTTGGCTTGCGGCATTCTACTATTGCAGCAATGGTTTCGGCTAGCTTTTCAGGCTTCAGACCTCCGTTTTCCTCATCCTCGATTATGCTGAGGCTCTTCCTGAAGACGGGACCGTAGTCGGGGTCGTTGAGAGAGGCTTCCGAATTTCTGCGACTGGCTGTGAATCCTGTCGCAAAATCGCCTGGCTCTACTATTGAAACGCTTATTCCGAAACGGCTGACTTCTGCGCTCAGCGCTTCGGAGAAACCTTCGATGGCAAATTTGGATGCGGAGTAATAACCCTGATAAGGCAGTCCCATCAGACCTCCTATCGAACTCAGGTTGATAATACGTCCCTCCTTGCGGGCACGCATATATGGAAGGACAGCGCGGCACAGATTGACACAGCCGTTGAAATTGGTGCCCATCTGAACTGCAATCTCATCGTCGGTTGCCAGCTCGAGTGAACCTCCTATACCCATCCCCGCGTTGTTCACGAGGACGTCGATATGACCCTCTGCGTCTATTATACTACTGATTATCTGTCTGATGCCATCGCTGTCGGTGACATCTCCCTGCATGAATGTGATGCCGCTCTTCTGAATCGGCCTGCGTGAAATGCCGTACACTTTGTGGCCTTTTGTGGCCAGAAGCTCAGCTGCGGCTTTGCCGAAACCCGAAGACGCGCCGGTAATGACGATTACCTTTCTCATTTAAGCCAATAACGATTCGTGCGTGTAAATTTGCAGCAAAGGTAAGTGAAAAAAAAATCTCATCGTGTTTTCAGTAAAGAAATCAGGAAGATATTTCATATATTTGCATTAATCGAATTAACAGGAACGGAATATGAAAGTGCATTTTACGATTGAATACCATACCGTATGGGGGGAGAATCTCTTTCTGGTCTCCCAGGATATGCGTTATCCGATGAGCTACACCGACAATGGAATCTGGAGCGTTCAGATAGATAAGGTTACAAAGAAGATGCTTTCGGATTATACTTACATTGTGGAACGTGACGGACTCATAGAGCGTACCGAATGGAAGCATCACTCGTCCGAAATGGCCGGAGAAATTCACGATTGTTGGATAGATCCGCCAGCAAACGGCTGCCCGTTTCTGCGCGAACATGATTTTGCACCCTTTGACCGTCCCGGTTACCGTGGTGCAGGAGTGGCCATACCGGTATTCGCTCTCCGAAGCGAGTCTGATTTCGGAGTAGGTGAGTTCACTGACATCAGGCTGCTGGCGGACTGGGCTGCTGCAACCGGTCAGACCATTATTCAGCTGCTGCCTGTAAACGATACGGTCAGAACTCATACCTGGCTCGATTCATATCCGTACAATCCTGTATCTTCGTTTGCTCTTCATCCACAGTACATGAACCTGGAGGCAGCCGGCATTGAACTGTCTGTCGCCGACATAGAACTAAAGAAGGAACTCAATTCGCTGAGACTCTATGACTACGAGAGGGTGAACAATGCTAAGGAACGCATCATGAGGGACTTCTTTGCCACGAAGGGAAGGAAACAGACGGATTCTGCGGCATACAGGAAGTTCTGTAAGGAAAACAGTTACTGGCTTGATGAATATGCCGAGTTCTGCGTGCGTCGTGATGAGTCGTCCGATGCGGATTTCTATCGCTGGCAGCAGTTCCATCTGGATGCGCAGCTTTCTTCAGCATGCCGTTATGCCGCCAGTAAAGGCGTGGCGCTGAAGGGAGACCTGCCAATCGGTGTGAGCCGTGACAGCGTCGAAGCGCATACTCATCCCGAATGCTTCAATCTTGATTCACAGACGGGTGCGCCGCCTGATTACTTCTCGGACGAGGGGCAGAACTGGGGCTTCCCGACCTATAACTGGATTGAGATGTCCAAGAACGGTTTCTTATGGTGGAAAAAACGTCTGAGAAAGATGGCCCGCTATTTCAGCGCTTTTCGTATCGACCACATCTTGGGCCTGTTCAGAATATGGGAGATCCCTTCTGAATACGAGTCTGGGTCGATGGGACATTTCTATCCTGCTCTGCCGTACAGTACGGACGAAATTGTGGCGCGCGGACTGCCGTTTGATGGACTGTTCATACAGGATCCGCGTGAACAGGGCTGCTGGCATCCTCTCATCATTGCCGACAAGTCTGTGCTGGCAGGGCTGAATGAGTCACAAAGGGCTGAATATGATCGTCTTTACGAAGATTTCTTCTATCATCGCCATAATGATTTCTGGAAGAGAAGCGCTCTGAAGAAACTTCCGGAACTCCTGTCCGCTACTGGTATGCTTGCGTGTGGTGAGGACCTTGGAATGATTCCGGCCTGTGTTCCCGATGTAATGGCAGACCAACGCATACTGTCGTTTGAAATGCAGCGAATGCCAAAGGAAATGGGAGTGGAGTGGGCCGATCCGAGCCGCTATCCGCGCTTGAGTGTCTGCTCTACATCGTCGCACGATTTGAGTTCTCTCAGAATGTGGTGGCACGAGGACATGGACCCTGCAGCCCGCCAAAGATATTATAAGGAAATGCTGAAATGCGATGACGAGGCACCTTCAGAAATGACGGCCGAACTTTGCCGTAAGATTATTATGCAGCATCTGGCTTCTCCTTCGATGCTTGTCATCCTTCCGCTTCAGGATTGGACTGCACTTGACGAACATATCCGTTGTGACAGACCTGAGGAGGAGAGAATCAATCTCCCGTCGAATCCGAGAAACTACTGGCACTACAGGATGCATCTGACTCTGGAACGCCTGAATTCACTCGACGGGTTCAATGCCGGCATAGCCGAAATGATAGCGCAGTCAGGACGATAGCCGGTTATGAGATACGATTTGCAGTGTAATCTCGGAGATGGTTGGCAGTCCGTCTCGAACATTGGAAAGAACGGGTTCGGAAACGAGTCACTCCACATCGAAGCATCGCGAAGCGACGGTTCGTTCGTAAATATGGATTTCGGTGAGATGCCTGACGGTGAAACCGCCCAGGATCAGGCGTTTGCCAACTATATTGATATGGTCGGGTTCAGCAGCGACGATCCCGAAGGGTTCGATCCACTGGCAAAAATCAAATTCAACGGCAGAACCGCATGGGGCTTCGATGCGTACTGCGAGGATGACACGCCGATGAGGCTTCTGGCGCAGGAAATACGTTCAGGAATGCTTGTGGTGATGGTGTTCGGGGCTCCAGACCGGGACCGGCTTGTTGAACTGCATCAGACGATAGAGAGAAATCTGCGGGTGCATACCCTGCAGGATTAGTCTTTTCGGGCAATCTCTATACTGTTCATTATATTCTGCCAGACGATGTATGCCGTCGGCACCACCGAGGCTACCGGGTTCAGGAACGAGAGCGTCATCCAGACTCCGGCACCGGTGTTCTTTTGCCCCAGCATCTGTCTGATGGCAATCATATCGCCGTATCGTTTGCCGAAGAAGCGTCCCAGACTGAATAGAACGATACATAGGACAAGTGCGCATACGGCCATAATGATATCCATCTTCAGATCGGTGTCTGGTGATGTCATAATGGAATGAAGTGCACTGCCTATCAGCACCATCATACACACTGCCCAAAGGTAGAACGAGGCATACTGGCTGTCCTTGACGGCCTTGTGTGCTTTGGGAGTGAACTTTTCCATTAGCCATGACAGCAGCATCGGGAAAACCAGCAGCAGCATAGTCTTCTGCATGATGCGCAGGAATGAGCTTACAAAGGTGATGTCAGCTCCCGGATTGATGTATGAAAATACGAATGGCGCCAGAACTGCAGTAGTGATGTTGCTGAGCAGAACGTATGTGGTCATCAGTGTGACATCTGCTCCAAGCAGTGCGCCTACAACTGGCGATGCTGTGGCTACTGGCGTGAAAACGCATATCATCAGTCCCTGAGCGAGAGGCTCGTTGATGTTCCTTACGGCTAAGTACAGCCCGATGCTGACGAATACCTGCACGGCCAGCAACATCAGATGTACGCGCCTGACGCGCATTTTGGAAATGCTTATTTTGGTGCAGGTCTGCAGCATCATTGCCGCCAGCAGCCAGGGAACGAGAGGGTAGAACGATGACAGGAACTTGTGGAACAGCAGACCGCAGAGTATTGCTACGGGCAGTGTCGCGTTTCTCAGATGTCGTTCCTTTATTGCCATAACTGTTTATCTTCTGCGTCCTCCCCGGTTCCTGTTAGGATTACTGCTCTGCAGATCCTCGTCCTCATCGTCGACAATCTTTCCGTTGAACATGTTCAGACGGTAAATGAAGTGGACCATGAAATACTGGTTTATGGTGTTGTATTCCGTATCGCTCTTGCTCGATGCCGATATGTTGCGCTGGTAGTTCTTGCGCTGCCCGAGTATGTCAAAGACCTGAATGGAAATCATTGCGGCCTTGTTCCTGAGGAAACTCTTGGAAGCCTGCATATTCCAGATGACTTCGTCGGTGTTGAAGTTGGCATCGCTGTAGCCGCGGCGGCTGCTGACCATCAGATCGGCAAAAACGCGTACATCCCACGGAAGGGTGACATTGCCGCTCGGACCGAACGAGTAGTTCCAGGTGTCCATATTGCCGGAAACGCGAATCTCGTTGCGCGAATGGTTCCAGTTGACTCTGCCCGCCAGAGTTATTTCCATATTCTCGTCGCGGAACGATGCGTTGAGGTTGGCGTTCGGAGCAAGCGTCTTGGTTACGCTTTCGAGAGTCTGCCTGTTTTCGTACAGGTATGCCACCTGATTGGAATAATTTGCTCCCGTGTAAAGGCTGAACGTGAAACGCTTGTCCTTGAGAGCGAAGTTCCCGCCAATCGTTCCGTATGCGTTCCAGTTGCCGTCGATGTTGGCAGGAGTGGTGATGGAACCGCCGGTCTCCTCGTTGTACTGGACCCTGTTGCTGATGCGGTTCGTGGTCGCGCTGAAATTGCCTCGGGTTACGAAGCCGTTCTGCTTGTCGGAATTGAATGCGTGAAATTCGAAATTGGCGCTGTGCGTGAAGGAAGGCTTGAGGTCCGGATTTCCGTGCGTGATACGGAGAGGGTCGGTGTTGTCCTCAATGTCAATGAGGTCTGTCATTGACGGTTGCGATGTGGAGCCGTTGTATCTCAGCCTGAGCTGTTTCTGCTTGGTGAAATTGTATCTGAAATCGAATGTCGGATTTGTGTTGCATAGATTTTTCGTGATATCGAAATCCTTACCTTGCGTATATTCCAGACGGGTTTTGTACGGCTGGACACGCACGCCTGCATTCAGGTTGAACTTGTCGTGAACCCAGCGTACGCTTGTCTGTATGTCGTGGCGTGTAGTGGTGTATTTCGAGTATTTGCTGAGACTGGGATTCAGATAATCCTGCCAGTTTTCGGGGCGCTCGCCGAAATCGTAGCCCAAATTGTCAAAATCGTATGTCCTTCGGTCCGAGGTGTTGACGCTCCTGTTGAAGCGGTAGCTCAACTGCAGGAACACAGCCTTGAAAATCGGTTCTGTGTATAAGGCCTGAATGCTGTAGTTCCAACTGTCCGACGGAGTATCGGTAAAACGGTTTCTGATATTGATCGAATCTGTTCCGGCTTGACTCCTGATGCGGAAATACGCCGTGGTGTTGTACGCTGTGCTCTCGTTGCCGTTATTGTTGAAACTGCCGTTGGCACGCAGGGTGATATTGCGTCCGGAAGTGTTGAGCTTGCGGTTGGCCTGAAGTGAAAAACTCCCGTTGGAACTGTTGCCCTGACTCTGTGAACGTCCTGTATTGTAGTTGGTGATGATGGAATCCTTGTCTCTTTTGTGAAACTCTTCAAGTTCGGCCAGAGGGTCGCTCATGTAACGGTACGGGTCGGTATTGAAAGTGGCTGACCTGCTTTCTGAACTGCCGTCGGATTTGCTTATGTTGAAGTTGGGCCTGAAGATGATGTTCGTCATCGTGTCGGGCTTCCACTCCAGATAGAAGTTCGCCCTGAACGACGTGTTTTTGTTAAGGTTGCTGTTGCTGCTGTTCGAGAATGTGCTGTTGGCTCCGTAGAAATACTCCGAAGCACTTGTCTGACGCAGGTCGTTCTCGTTGTGGTTTATGCCTATGTTGCTGTTGACCTCCAGCTTGTCGGTCCTGTGGTCGTATGTCGCGAATACATCCTGCCGCGTGTTCCGTCCGCGGTTGTTGCCGTACTGTCTGCCTCCGTTGCCTACGCCCTGGTCATATATGTTGTTGACGTTGGCGAACACCTGCAGCTGGTCCGTATCAGTGAAGCGGTTAACGGTGACGCGTCCGTTGTACAGGTTCTGCGAGCCGTATGCCAGGTCGAAGTTGCTGATCAGTCCGCCAAGCATCTCTTTCTTTATCTGAAGGTCGAATACGGTCTGTTCCTCGCCGTCGTCAATGCCGGTTATTCTGGCCAGGTCGCTTTTCCTGTCGTAGGTCTTGAGCCTGTCAACCATATTGGCCGGAAGGTTCTTGAGCAGCGTCTCGATGTCATCGCTCATATACTCCTTGCCGTTGATTAGAATTTGCGAAACCGACTTTCCGTTGACGGTAATGCCTCCGTTTTCGTCAATGTCGACACCCGGAAGCTTCTTGATGAGTTCCTGGATGCTGGCTCCTTCGGCGACACGGTATGCGGCGCTGTTATAGACCAGAGTGTCTTCGACGGCTTGAACCTTTGGCACTTCGGCCACGATGACAGCCTCTTCGAGCAGTTTCGTGTCGGGAGCGACTTTAATCTGTCCCAGATTGATGTTAGCGGCAGAATTGGAATCGATATCCAGCGGTGTCAGACTGTTCTTGTATCCTACGAATGAAATCTTGAGGAGGTATCTGCCGTTTTTGAGTCCTTCGAAACTGAAACGGCCGTTATCGTCTGTGACAGCGCCCTTGACCTGAGCGCTGTCCGGCAGAGACAGAACCTGAACGGCTGCCATAGGAATGCCTTCGCCTTCGTCGCGGTCCAAGGCCAGACCATATACTGAATGCACATCCTGCGCCACAGCATTTGCTATGACAAAGGGTAAAAAAATCATCAGCACAAAGAATCTCTTCATTGTTTCCATCAATAGTCGGTTAGTATGTCGGGACGGCTTTCGCCTGTTTTCAATGCATCAGCGAAGATAAGGAAATTAATCCACTTGCCCAAAACAAAAATGAACCGATGTGTGCGCGTGCGCCGGATTCGGCTGATCTATTTGGAGAGAATGTAGTCGTCTGTTATCATCTCGCCTCTGTCCAGCAGTTCATAGCCGAGCCCGACTTGGCGGCACTGCTCAAGGAATGCGTCAAGATATACCCATTCCTTCCATTCCTGAAGCCACGTTATCATAAAGCTGTCATCGACGGTCGATACTTCGAGCGTAAGGCCGGAACCTTTTATATATTGAAGAGGAGAGTACAGTTCAAGATGTTTGTCGCACTCGCCGAAAGAACTGTTTCTGGCATAGCTGATAAAGAATGTGCAGGTTCTGAACGACAGCCATCGTCCTATTCTGCCGGCAAGCTTTCTGACACACAGCAGAGGAATCAGATTAAGGGCTTTGTACAATGCTTTCATCCGGCGCTGCTGGCGCAGAATGCTGTCATCGTCCGAAAGTACCATCAGCTTTCCTCTGAATATTGTGTTCTGGACGGAAAACTCCATCGAATCCATCCTGTTGTCGTAGCTTAGGCACAGAGGAGCTGCAAGACTGTAATGCGAATGCTCAGCCTTGAGAGCCGAACGGGTATCGCAGAAGATGCTTGTCACAACCGGTGCGCTGACTTCGGGATGAAGTCTGCGGATGGCTCTGCATACCAGCACCGACAATGCTGTGTTCGGCGATGCATCGCTGCTCTTGCAGAGTTTCATCAGTTCAACCTCGTTGATCTTTATACGACAGTAGCGCATACGCGACGGCGTGACCAGCCCCATCTTTTCAAGCTTCAGAGCCTGCCGCAGTCTGTCCGGATTCTTCACATTGGAACGGCATTTCGGGAAAGGATGCCTGTACGGGTCCGAATATTCATCGGGATTGACAGGAGTCCCCGCCAGATTCATTTTTGGAACAGACAGATTCTCGCCGTAGCGGTACAGACAATAGTAATACAGCAGCGTGCTGGTGAATGGATAGGAACCGCGTCCGTCAAAAATGCCGTGGGTCTGGTTCAGATAGATTGAATTTCCCCAATATGAAAAGGCAAACTGATGTCCGTTGGCCTCGCGACCGCCCAGAGTGACCGGCCCGTTCGTCCTGATTACTGCTACGGGCTCTCTGTTCTCTACAAGATAATATCTGAAAGGTGATGCCTTCAGGCGCTTCCCAAGATAGGGGTATCGGCTCATTGTAATGTCAACGGCCTTCCTCAGGGCTTCTCCGTCTATCGGCTCATGCATCCTCATCTCGACCCTGATGGTGACACAGTATCCGCCGCTGATGGTATAGTACCACGGGAATGTACACAAAATCCTTTCCTTGCGCATATCAGGCTTACGGTTTGTTGCGCAAAAGTACGCAAGATTTTCTTCATCTTTTTCTCATTTTGGAATTATAAGTAAATTTGTGCAAAAAGAAAGAATCTGTTTTGAATGGATTCGGTAACCGGTATGAAAAGATTTATCCTTGCTCCTGCTTTGTTGGCAGTTCTGACAATTCTGTCATGCACTCCGGACGATGTGGAAGGAGTCTCGTCTTCGTTGGCTTGTTATAGGACAAAGTACCTGACAGATGTGCGATATTCGCTTGAATTCGACCTTACGGCAGAGGGCGGCGAAGTCTCTTCTCACGATACTATATGCTTCCACTCGTCTGGAAGAAGGAGAATCGTACTTGATTTCAAGGTTCCTGCTCAGAATCTCAGGAGTGTCGAAGTGAACGGAAAGGTCATTG
Source organism: Bacteroidaceae bacterium (assembly GCA_045642985.1). Lineage (GTDB taxonomy): Bacteria > Bacteroidota > Bacteroidia > Bacteroidales > Bacteroidaceae > Colenecus. Next base: position 10,902 of record JAZUJU010000072.1, read on the forward strand.
ATGCAGTTTGCGAAAAGGAACATATCATAATTCCCCGGAAATATATATGCCGGGGAGATAACACTGTGAATATCGATTTCATTGCCGGAGAGCAGTCCTTGAACAGGAGGGACGAATTTCTATACACTCTGCTGGTCCCGGACCGTGCCAGGACTTTGTTTCCGTGTTTCGACCAGCCGGATATCAAGGCTGGATTCCGACTGGCTCTGAAGGTGCCCCAGTCGTGGACGGCAGTGTCCAACACTGGAATCGTTTCCAGACAGGAACTTGACAGCTCAACAGTTTACACCTTTGCTCCAACCCAGCCTTTGAGCACCTATCTGTTCTCGTTTGTGGCAGGTCGCTTCGAGAGACTTGAGGAAACGCGTGACGGCAGAACCGTATCCATGTATCACAGAGAGACAGATCCTGACAGAATTGCGCAGAGCCCGGAGATTTTCAAACTGGTCTTCGATTCGATGGACTGGATGGAGGATTATACGGGCATCCCGTATCCATTCGACAAATATGATTTCATCGTTATCCCAGATTTTCAGTACGGAGGTATGGAGCATACCGGGGCTACCCTGTATAATGACAGGAGGATATTTCTCTCCAATCATCCCACTACCGAGGAATTGCTGGAAAGGGCATCGCTGATTGCTCACGAAACGGCGCATATGTGGTTCGGCGACTATGTGACAATGCGCTGGTTCGATGATGTGTGGACTAAGGAGGTGTTCGCCAACTGGTTCGCTGCCCGCATAATGAGACCTCTGTTCCCTTCTGTCAATCACACTCTGTCTGACTTGAAGGACTTGTACGCTCCAGCCTATCTCGAAGACCGCACACGCGGGAGCAATGCTATCTGGAGGCCACTGGACAATCTGCAGGATGCCGGACTGATATACTGCAACATAATATACGACAAAGCTCCTGTTGTAATGGACAAGATGGCAGGAGTGCTCGGAGAACAGGCATTTCAGGAAGGCTTAAGGGAGTATCTGACAAGATACGGCTATTCGAACGCATCGTGGGACGAACTCGTGGAGATTCTGGACAGCAGGACGGAGACGGACCTGCGGGAATGGTCCGATGTCTGGATAAAGGAATCCGGAATGCCTGTATATTCGGGAACTGTAACTGACGGAGCTTTAGAGATAATTCAGTGCGATCCGGCGGGAAGAAGTGTAGTCTGGCAGCAGGAATTGAAGCACGATGTTGCGGAGGGCAGATACTGGATTCCGAACATTGACGGCAAGGGCTACGGCTGGTTCCGACCCGATTCCGGAAGCATTGGCTACATTATGACAAATTGGAGCGGATGGGAAGAGACTGAAAGAATGTCTCTGCTTATGACACTGTATGAAAACTCTGTGCGCGATGTCCTGGACAGGAACACCTTTATTGAATGGTGCAGCATAGAAATGATGACTGAGCAATCTCCTCTCATACTGTCATCGCTGATCTCATACGCGGCCTCGGAATCGCACCGCGGTGGGGAAGGGCATCCGGGACTTACAGCATCACTGCGCGGCATCGCCACTGATTCTGCAAAAGATCACGAATCAAGACTCATTGCCTTCAGGGAATACTTCAAATCAGTTTGTACAGAAGAACAGTTGCAGGAACTGTATTCCATCTGGAAGTGCAGCGCAGCCTTTCCGGGTCTTGAACTTGGCGAGAGAGATTTCACAGATCTGGCCTGTCAGTTGATGGTGGCGTTACCTGACAGTGCGTCAGTTATTGCCAGCATCCAATCCGAACGCATCACCAATCCAGACAGAAAGGACACGTTCGCAATGCTCTGCAAGGCTGCTTCTCCCGACAAAGATATCCGCAACGCACTTTTCCGCTCTTTCTTTGAGTCGCCCGAAAACCGCCGCCCGGAGTCTCGTGTCCTGTCGGCTCTGGCTCTTTTATGTCATCGTGACAGGCACGATGAAGCTATTGGATATATCATACCTTCCCTTGATGCCCTTGGGGAGATACAGAGAACTGGCGACATATTTTTCCCCGCCTCCTGGTGCCGTGTACTTCTGGAGAACCAGCACAACGATGAGGCAGGGGAGATAGTGGATGACTGGATTGCGTCACACCCGCACAATAATCCTCTGCTTGTCACGAAAATACTTCAGGCGGCAGACTGACCTCATCACATATCGGCAGGTTTTAAATGGACAATAGATTAGCAGTTTGAAATAAAAGTATATACTTTTGCAATTAAGGAATATTAACCTTATCACACGAGCTATGAGAAGAATCTTATTAACGGCGTTCGCTGCCCTTTCCGTTATTATTGCATCATCACAGACTTTGAAGAATTATGAGCAGGGCAATCCGAACGACCCGAACTATGCATATCTGAAGGACTATGCCGCACTGAAGAATTATATCAACTACAGCAAGTATCCGAATTTCCGTCTCGGCACCGGCACTATTGTCAGCGATTATCTGAATAATTCTTCTATCAAAGGACTTACCAACGACAATTTCACCGAGACTGTGGCAGGCAACGCTATGAAAATGGCTAGTTGCGTGAACAATAGCGGCAATATGGATTTTACACAGGTCAGTAATTTTGTGAATGCGGCAGAGAAGGCTGGCATCAGTGTATATGGACACACTCTTGCCTGGCATTCGCAGCAGCCAAACGGTTGGCTGAGAGGACTTATCAAGGACAAGCCGGCTGTTCCGTTTGAGAATCCTGACACGATGGTGTATGTCGTGGTCGGCTCGAAGGATTTCCGTACACAGCAGAATGTCGGGTGGACCGCCGACAAGTCACAGTACGGTTTCTCACTTAAATTCTCTTCGACTGACGGCTTGAATATACATACCACGAAAATCGTAAACTCGTGGGAGGTGCAGTTTGTCTGCTATGACAACATCCCTTTAGAGGCAGGAAAGACTTATAAGTTCACATTCCAGATAAAAGGATCAAAGTCCGGCACGATGCATTCCAAACTTGGCGACTGGGGCAACGGCAGTAATACGAATTTCTCTTTCACAACAAGTTGGAAGGATGTAACCGTAACATATAGAAGTCCTATAAACAGTCCTTTCCTGCTCCTCCAGTGCGGAGACTTTGTGGGCGACATCTATATACGGAACATCAAAGTTGAGGAATCTGTGGGTGCAATGAGAATTGACGAAGAAAGCCGATACCTCAAGGTCGTGACTACGGCCAGACAGTCGGAAGTGTGGGACAACCAGTTCTGGGTCGTGTGCTCATCGTCTTTCGCATCAGGTCAGAGCTATGTCTTCACCGCTGATGTGCGTGCTGACAAACCCGCCATGGCATCTACCCAGATTCACAACGATCCGACCAATTATGTCGATTACAATGCTTTGGGCAACATTGACTTCAGCACAGAGTGGAAGACAATTCAGATTTCGGGCAAATTCGCAAAGGGGGGCAAGTCAATCGCATTCAATCTGAGCGAGCTTGCCGATGCCAATATCTACTACTTCGACAACATCAGCCTGAAGGTGGGAGGCGTGGAAAAAGTCATCAACGGGACCATCGACAGCGATGTGCTTACATCGTTCAAGATGAAGAAGGCCGGAGGGATTGTCACTAGTCCGCAGATAGAGAAAAGCGATTTTACACTTAAACTTCCACACAGCACACCGCTGACAAAGGCAGAGAAGCTGGAGGCCCTCAACGGCGCTATGGAAAAGTGGATAAAAGGAATGATGAATGCCTGCGGCGGCAAGGTGAAAGCCTGGGATGTCGTGAACGAGGCTATATCCGGTGGCGGCGATGACGGCTACGGCAACTATACTTTGCAGCATTCCGAGGGATACAATGGCAATGCCACCTGGGATGTGGGCGGAGACTCATTCTATTGGCAGGACCATATGGGCGATCTGGAATATGTGCGCAGCGCTGTCCGCTACGCGCGTCAGTATGGTCCGTCGGACATCAAGCTCTTTATCAACGACTACAATCTTGAGAGTGATTGGGATGGCAACAAGAAGCTCAAGTCGCTAATCAACTGGATTAAGAGATGGGAGGCCGACGGAGAAACTTACATTGATGGAATCGGTACGCAGATGCATATCTCGTATTATGAGAACAGCAGCACACTGGCAAGCAAGAAGAATGCCATTACCAATATGTTCAAACTGATGGCTGCCTCCGGGAAACTGGTCCGCGTGAGTGAGTTTGATATGGGATATGTCAATGCCAGCGGCAATGATGTCCATACTCCGGATATGACAGAGGCACAGCACAAGAGGATGGCGGACTACTACGAGTGGATATTGAAGGAGTATTTCCGCCTGATTCCCCCGGAACAGCAGTGGGGAATATGTTTCTGGTGCCCTACAGATTCACCCGCCAGCGGCGGATGGCGTGCAAACACACCTGTCGGTATATGGACTAACAGCACATTATACCGCAAGCATGTCTATGCGGGTATTGTCCGAGGTCTCGGCGGCGTTGACTATACTGGTATTGATGATGTCCTGACAGACCAGACATCATCCGGGAATAATCAGGCAAAAGGCATCGTCAGTATCACCGGCGTCCGCTTTCCTGCGACTACGGAATATTCCGATCTTCCTTCCGGATTATATATCATTGACGGTAAATTAGTCAGGTTGGACCGTTAACGAGGGCTTGCAACACTCTTTTTCGTAGGTCGCTGGTATATTCAGATGAAATCAAATAATAGTATTTGTGTGTCAGACAATGGATTTTTGCAATGAAAAGCTTTGGGATTAAAAGGTTTTGGGCCTTGGCGGCGCTGATTGCGGTGACGGTTGCATCGGCCGCACAGCAGCGCAGACTGATAACTATGGACGAGGCTGTGCTGGGTACAGGTGTCAAGGTGTTCGATCCGAAACCGGAATGGGGAAACGATGAACATAGTTTTTTTCTCAAAGACAGTGTCACCGGTTATCCGCTTCATTACAATGCCGTTGATATGAAGCACGCCGGTTACGTTCTGCTCAAGACGAAGGATCCTTACCGTCCTTTTACGAAAGACGGCAATGTGTGGTACACTGACTGGTTTGACAATGACCATCAGATTACATTCTATGATGAGCCGGGCATAGTGTGCGGGGAGACCGTGAGCCGTAACGAGTTCGGTATAGACGGGGGGCTGTTCCTTTCGCCCGACAAGCTGAAGCTGGCGTTTTACAAAAAGGACGAAAGCCGGGTGACCCAGTTCCCGCTGCTGGACATTACAAGCCGCACGGGAACGCTGAAGGAAATCCGATATCCCATGAACGGCATGGCATCGGAACACATTGAACTTGGCGTGTATGATTTCGAGAAGGAGACCACGGTCTGGATGGATGTGACGGACTTTGACGAGGAACGCTATCTGACAAATATCAGCTGGGATCCGCAAAGCCGCTATATCCTGATACAGGTACTGGACCGTGCCCAGAAGAACATGCATCTGAACATGTACGATGCATCGACCGGTAAGTTCATACGGACCCTGTTCTCCGAGCATGATGACCGCTATGTCGAACCGCAGCATCCGCTTGTTTTCCTGGATGGGGATAATGAACGCTTCATATATCAGACGAACGTGCGTGACGGCTATTGGAACCTGTATCTGGGCAGCCTGGCCGGTGGCGAGCCGCGCAGGATAGTCCCGACCGATGCCGATCTGGAACTGGTTGACCAGAACGGAAAGTATGTGTGGTATTATTCATCGCAGGTTTCGCCCGTTGAGCGTCATCTGTACCGTGCCGATATCGCCACGGGTAAGGCATCGCGTCTGACCGCTGCTCCCGGATGGCACGAGTGTTCGTTGAGCCCTGACAAGAAATACCTGATAGACAAGTATTCGTCACTTGACGTGCCGTGTGTTGTGGAAATAGACAAGTCTGACGGCAAAAGGGCCCGCCGCGTGTTTGAGGCTCCTGACCCTACGGCCGGCTTGAACTTCTGCCCTATAGAACTGGGCAGCGTAAAGAGTGCCGATGGCAAGTACGACAATTATTACCGTCTTATCAAACCGCTTGATTTTGACAGCACAAAGACTTATCCCGTAATACTGTATGTGTATGGAGGCCCGCACAGTCAGATGGTCAATAACTCGTTTCAGGCCAATCTGCGCAAGTGGGAGATGCTCATGGCGCAGCGCGGCTACGTAGTGTTCGTGATGGATAACCGTGGTACGCAGTATCATGGTGCAGAATATGAGAAGTCCATTCACCGTCAGTGCGGCAAGGTCGAGATGGAGGACCAGATGGCCGGTATGAAGTGGCTCATGTCACACAGCTGGGTCGATAAAGAGCGCATTGGCGTGCATGGCTGGAGCTATGGCGGATTCATGACCATCAGCCTTATGGTCAATTATCCCGATGTGTTCAAGGTGGGTGTGGCCGGCGGTCCCGTCATTGACTGGAAATGGTATGAAGTCATGTATGGCGAACGTTACATGGAGACTGCCGCCACCAATCCTGATGGAATGGAGAGCACAAGCCTTATTCCGCGCGCAAAGGACCTGAAGGGCAAACTGCTCATCTGCCAGGGTGCAATAGACAACACGGTGGTATGGCAGCACAGCCTCAGTTTTGTCGAGTCATGCATCAAGAACGGGGTGCAGCTGGATTATTTCCCGTACCCGACACATGAGCATAATGTCAGCGGTGTTGACCGCGTTCACCTGATGCAGAAGGTCACGGACTATTTCACCCTGCACCTTCCGGCAGAAACAGATTGATTCCGGCAGTAATATTTCAATATGGACAGCGACGGTGGCATCAGCGAGATAGAGGCCGTCTTTGACCTGAATGGCCGCCCGCTTCCTGCCCGCAGCCAGGACAGGTAGTTGATGTGACAAAAACGGACTGTCAAGCTTTTGGATAGTTGATAACTATATTTTATAAACTTTTAAACTGGCGATTGATTCATTGTCGCTCATCAGACCGGCATCCGCAATGACAACGAAGTCGCTGCCGAGATTGTAGCGCTGGACGAAGTCATCAACAATGGGTATCATCGTGTAGCCTTCAAACTGTGCTCCATCAAACAGTGCGTAGGAGAGAGGGTATCCGCCACGGCTCACGAGCAGCCCGAGCACCACCTGTGGGTTCGCGTTCTTGCCGTCTTTCGAGAAACCGTTGTTTCGAAGATCATCCTTATCCGTCGTCTCGAAGTACAGCGTAGTCACGTCATAGAACAGGATGCCGATATTGCCGCCGAAAAGCCGCTTGGTATGTCTCACGCTTATCTCCTGCACACGCTCGCGCTGGGTGTCGTACAACTTGTCCATGTAGCGGTATATCTTCTGCAGGCTGACGTCATCCTTGAAGTGGCGGCGCAGGTAGTCCACCGTGGCTTTCTTGCTCATTGGCTGACAGATACGCCCAACGACCAGATGACGCAGTTCCTCGTCTTTAATCTCATTGAAGCCGATACTGTCATACACCTTGTTTATGATGGCCTGAACTGCTGTCAAACGTGCTGATTTGATACCAGACAAGACATCCTCGGCCTTCCGCAGTTCAGTCTCGGCATTGCATTCAAAGTCAATCAACTGCTGACCTCCGTAGGTGTCAATCCAATGGCGGCCTTTCGCTTCAAGAGCAACGGCTTCTTCCTCGTTGCGGGCTACACCCACTCTGTGAATCTCAGTAAACCGACCGCCGCTCTTGTCAACGACGACAACACTGATGGTTCCGGAACGGTTATATTTCCTGCGGGTGAACATACCGCAAAGTTACAAAAACGCATTGCGTCACCCAAATCACCCGAACGATATGGCTTACAGTTATGCCAGAGGCCGATTCTTAGCAAATGGCCGAAAAAGTGATAAAGTCAGGAAATTCAAGAGGATGACCTCTGAGCCCATCTGGACTTTAAGGTCATCCTCTTAATGTTCAGTACACAATACCCGCGATTGGTGATAATACCTCCGGTTATTGAGCCTGTCGAAGGACCGTTATCGTCAGAACATCCGTTTTACTATCTTTCCACTTTTTGTGTGGATGACATTTATCTGTCCCTTCACTGGTGCTGCAAGCTTTCTGCCATAAATGTCATAGATGGCTTCTGCCTCATCGATGTTGCCGGCTTTGTCCATAATACCATAAATGGTTGTCGGCTCACCTCCTTCATCTGTTTTTATCAAGATGCTTGTGGCTGAAGACAAACCATCACTTTCTATGTATGCCCAGAACGGAGAATTGTTTACCTTATCGTCTACGTGATAGAATTCGTTATCCTTCAGGTAGTAGAGATTGGTGTTTGTGGCACCGTCCAACTGCACCGACTGGAAGCTTCCCTTCATCTTGAAGCTTTCAGAACCAACCTCTGTCGTTTCTGGAATAATGTATGCAGGAGACTCTCCTGTCAGCGTGAAGTCATCACTCTCGCCTTCATTCTTGAACAGGTACGGTATGCCTGCCTCTATCTCATTCACCAGCGTGAATACCAGCGCACCTTCATCCAAAGTGATCATTTCATTCAGTTTGTAGAATGAAAGTCCTTCCATACCGCTTTCCGGCGTGAATGGCAGGACGATAGTGCCCCATTTACCCTTCTCCAATGTGCGTTTATAAGTTGCCCCATTTGCATCGAATGGAACAGGACAAACGAAATCTTCTTTCTTGGAATCATCAAAGTCAAGGGTGTAATTATAAGTACCATCCTCATTGACATAGAAGTAGTCGTTACCTAAACGACCCTGATAAACCGTATCTCTGTAAACCGTATCATTGTCTAATACAGGATATTTGTCTATACCTATCTCTTGTACCCATAGACATTTTGCTGCCGATGCACCATTCAGCAGCCAGCACACTTCGCCACTTGCAAAGGTAGTAGAATCTTTCACTTCAACTTTTTCAATCTTGGCATCATTGATATTATTTATCGCGCTTCTGCTCACGCCTTTGAGAGCGTAGCAGTTTTCTACGCTGGAATATGCATCAGCTCTTTTAACCACCAAATCAACAATTCCACTACCATTTGTATTGATGTGACCTACATTATGACAATTGGTTATCCGTCCTTTTTCACGACACCATCCTGCAATACCAGCTCCGTATGCCACCGTACTTGCATTATAGCAATTGTCAATGAGTCCGTAAGCCAGGTCTCCACAGATGCCGCCATTCAAGCCATATACGCAATTCATATAACTGTCAACCAAGCCAAGATGGTGAACATACGCATTATTATCTAATTTGCCAAACAAGCCTCCGTTAGAGTTTTCGAGAAAGTAGTTATGGTACAGTCCGCTGATTGTATGACCATTTCCATCAAACTCTCCGCAGAACGGTTTGTCGGCATTGCCTATAGGTGTCCACACCTTGAAAGGACCGTCGAAAAGACCGTTGTTAAGGCTACCATCTTCTTTCAGCACATCATCGTTGCCTACGATGTCTTCAGTCAGTTTGCCACAAATGTTACCTTTGCCTTTCAAACTGACTTCGATGGCGAAGCCCATAAGTTGTGCATAATCTTCTATTATAAATGGATTGGCAGAAGTCCCGTCCCCTTTTCCGGAACGCCACGATTTGACTGGTGCATTACCCCACTTAAGATTGAAGCCATCTGTGTTTTCCACATAAATTGTGGTACTGTCATTAATAGCATCTGTACCGACATTGCCCGGTGATGAGGTGCCAAGATAGAAAATTTCCTCTAACTCTTCACAATCACCGAAAGCATTATCTTTGACACTTGTGAGTGTACCCATAATAATGGCTGTGCGCAAATTATCGCATCCACCGAATGCATCTTCCTCGATATTGTACACTTTATCAGGAATTGTGACCGAAAGCAGATTATCACAGCCGTCAAATGCCTCTTCTCTGATTATTGATAGCGGTTGGGCAAAATACATAGTTCCAGTTCCGCGATCATTAGTGTTTAACAGGCAATCATCCATTTTACCCGCAACCTTTCCGTCAGTTGTCGTATATCTCAGCATCATATCATTAGGATAAAGGATAATTCTATCTTTGTTGCCATAATGATTTTTGAGGTCATTCATTACAGCTTGGTTCTTAGCATAAACAATCGGATTTGAAGGGAAGCCGAAAGATGAAGGAGATTTGTCTGCCAGGAAATAAACAGTTGACAAATTTGGGCAATTGCTGAATGCATCATTATGAATAGAGCCAAAGTTACTGATAACAGATACACTCTGCAGCGCAGAACAACCATCAAAGGACTGTGCATCAATAACCAAATCGGCGGAACAGCTACTGATTTTCATTTCATGGAGTAATTGATTATTCTGAAATGCGTGGTGTTCTATCATTTTCAACGATGTGGCATTTGTTAAGTCAAGTTCTATAACGCCATACCCATTTTTACCATAAAAGCAGTACTCTGGAATAGTCGTTACCTTTGGACCGATTTTGACCTTTAATCCATTGTAAGACCCCTGACAGAATGGTGCTTGGTACCATTTTTGGGGGTTTCCTTGATCTTGATATTTGAGGTTTCTGCCAACATAGGCACTATTCAAAACCCAAAGCCAAGAGAAAGCCCCCCAATCATTGGTGGTACGATAGCAAAACAATTCGTTATCTGCATCCTCTATTATAAGTTCCCTAGTTACGCTTCTATTGTTTTCCAATGCGAATGTTTCTAAGGCTACAACTGTGGGTGGAATGGATAGTTTATAAATGTTATGATCCTTATAATAAAAAAACTGCTCACCGATAGCAACTACCGTATAATCGACATTTCCATCCCTGACAATTCTTGGAATATACATTTCTGTGCTTTCGTTTGTTTTAGTACAATATGCTGCCACTGCAAAGTTGCAACTGTATGACAGTTTGAACTCTGTCTGGTCTTTAGTATATGTGTATTGCTGATTGTTGTAAAGCGAATATCTTATTCCACCTATTTCCACTATCCTATCGGGATTTTTGTTCCCACAACGAACTCCGTAGTCAGGCTTTCCATTGTCATAGTTTGCCCACATTTCATTGCAGCACATCATCAGTACTGCCAGAACTGAAAATTTAACCAGGTTTCTAAAAATGTTCTGTTTCATAATCGTTATATTTTATTTTCGTCAATTGTCAATCACTCATAGAATGGGTCTTCATCCCGTTGGCCGGCAAGCCGGTAATTGCCATTATTATAGTCATACCAATAACCATCAGTATCGAAAAACCAACTTATGAAATTACGCAAAGAATTGCTGTCAAATCCAGGGAGACCAATCATTGCAGGAAAAAACTCGTTGCGGCCCTCTATGAGAATGAGGTCACATTCTGTGTCGTATGACATTTCCTCACAATCTTCCATACTGCACAACATTTGGAGTCCATGATGTGCTTGTTCCATAGACCATGCCCCTGTTCTGGCGCAATAGGTGCCACGTTCTTTTCTTTCTTTCGCATCTATGAGGGTGTTATGGATTTCAGAGTCACGATAGAAGACCGGGAAATACGGCCATCCGAAACCATTCGTCATAATATGTTGCCCTTTCGGGAAATTGTATTGATTGAATTTCTTTTCCAAATCATCCAATGATAGGGTTGAATATGTAAAGTTGAGACTGCCTTCACGAGAGAGCCCAGTACCTTCATTTGGCCATAGATTATCTCTAAGCCACTCAATAGCACGACTTGATTCCCCCACCGGATTGCTCATTTGATGAAACAGATCCTCTACATAGTATTTGCCATATATTATAGAATATGGTATTTCCGATGGGTCTGAATAAAGTTTTTCCAATACGCTGTGTACGTGTACTACCACATCTTCAATGTTTTGGTTCTTGATATCCAACCACAGGACACTGATTTCCTCCATCTCTGGGAAATTCAGATATTCTTCGAGGGAGACATAACATTTATTTGTATTTATTCTGTGTTCAGCTATATTTCTAGCTTTCCTGGCTGCAGAGTCAAGATATTCTTCTTTATACGGGAACTTCATACCGTGATTTACAGACCAGTCGGTAAATTTGTTTTCTGGATTGGAATGAATGTCAATTTCGACTCCATTGGCTCCGTCCTCAAGCGCATCCATAAGAGATTGACGCGAATTGCAAGCGTGCGCTACGACCCATACAGGACGACCGGATTGATCAGATTTGGCACTTGCATTGAAAGTCAATGACAAGCACACAAGTACTATACAGATTCTAAACAAGTTCTTTTTCATAACCGTGCAATTTAATTTATTCTGGTAAAAGACATTACTGTTCCATCGTTTCCACAAAATTCCAGCGTATTGTCAGACACCTTGTAGTCAATACATTGCCATTCTGCACCGGTCTCCCTATATAGTTTTTCAACACTTTTTTCTATAGTGTACAATTTATCGCCTTCCGTACGCCATAGCATAGATGCGGCAGCGCGTTCACCGCCACCGTCGTATTCGATACTCATTACCATTTCGCCATTTTCCTGGAAGGCGTACTCAATCAAGCATTCACCGCCCCATTCGTCCTCATAGAACTCGCAACTCCATTTACCCAGGATACCACCATGGAAATCCTTGCTGTCATCGTTCTCACATCCTGTAAAGAGAACTGATGCACAAAGTGCGACAAGCAATATCGATACTAATGCCAATCTGTTATTCTTCATATCATTAATAGTTTGTTAATACCTCTTCATCTGTATAAGCTCTGACTATTTTCATTGGGACAAAATTATACCGCCAGATACTTATGCGTAGTATCTGGACAAATGATATTCAGATGGCTATGATATATGCCAACCTTATATGCGCAGGAAAAGACTGACAGAAGTGTGGAAAAGGAGTATGGCATATTGAGTGTATTGCATATTTGGTGTATGAATAGTATGAATTCGCGACAAATATAATTAAAGGTCATCAACTTACCAAAATTCCAAGAAATAATATTGAACTGAATATTTCGTGATATGATATCAGGCACAACACCGGCACCCTTGAACTTGGTTCCTGTGTTTATGTATAGCCATTCCGAAATTGCATAAAATCAGGCCTACTGGCAAAGCCGGTCAACGGACTTGATCAGGTTCTGTTTGATGGACTATTTCCTGTAATTTGTGCGAAAAGATAAAACGTATATCGAGAATGACGTAATAGCGATTTGAGTAGGCTAATCCTGACTTTATCAATGCGTCACCCATTTGACGTTAACCAATCGTCGGTCTCGATGAGGTAGGCGATGTCACGCTCTTCTTTCGATGTATAGAGTGTTCTAGTCAAGGTCTGCCGACTTCCCGGAAGTTTGATTTCCAAAGTCACAATGACCTCCGCGATTCTCAGAACATTGTCAACGGAGTGCGGACACCCTGATGCCTTGAGCAATCTCTCAAGTTCCTTGTACACCTTCAGGGCTACAAAGCATATACATACGTGCGCCTCGATTCTCCTTTCCGTGAAGTGAAACATCGGCCTGACTTCCAGTGTACCATAAAACTGTTCGTTTCGCTTTTATTGCGGCCATTTTGTGTATGTCTTGTATTATTGGCAAAAGGTTATACGTAAATATGAAATGGCGTGAGATATCAAGGCTGGCTACTTATGGCTACGAAACTAAAATGCTTAAATACTATGAACAGTTAAAGCCGAAGATGAGACGTAATGCTTATTTCTTATATGATTACGCCCTCAAATCTAATTATGTTGGTATGTATGATAAAAGTCTTGAATTAACACGGGAATGTATTTGTTATTTGAATGATTATGATGTACAACTACTGTTAGCCGATGATTTGGCCAATACGAATCAAATGCAAGAAGCCATAATCGCATATCAGTATGCAGCTAAAATGATTCCATCACGTTTTGAGCCATTATATGCGATTATGAATATATATGAAACTATGAATGACACAGTTGATGCTGTGAATATAGCAAGGGAAATCCAGAGGAAGGCGATTAAAATTCCTTCATGTGATGTCGACTTGATGAAAAATGAAGCAAATTCAATAATAGAAAAATATACAGTATCATTACAGAATACTCCATCAGTTTTTGAAGATGATTAGTGCCTGTTGGAGTATTACTTATATTCATCTGCCACATTAATAATTCAGGTTGATGCTTGCAAAATCACGAATGTTCACGCGGAAAAATTGTCCAAGTGATATTTTAGCGCTTACTTTGTAGAAAATTTGTAAAGATGGAACTGGAAAAATTGACAGAAGCGATTGTAGCAGGGAATCTGCCGACGGCAACTGCACTTGTTAACGAGGCTGTAACTGCAGGTGTGGCCCCTCAGGAAATAATCAGCGTGTATCTGATAAAAGGTATGGAGACAATCGGAGCCCGTTTCGGCGCTGGCCAGGCATTCGTCCCCAATCTGCTTATGTCGGCTCGTGCTATGAAGGGATGTCTTGACATACTCAAACCTCTGCTTAAGGGCGATACAAGTATATCGTACGGCAAGGTGGTAATCGGGACTGTCAAGGGTGACCTGCACGATATAGGCAAGAATCTTGTGGCATCGATGTTCGAGGGCTCGGGATTCGAGGTGGTGAACCTTGGAATTGACATATCGGCAGACAAATTCGTGGCTGCCCTCAAGGAAACCGATGCTGACATTCTGGTTCTTTCGGCACTGCTGACAACCACAATGAACTATATGAAGACTGTCATTGACGCTGTCGTCGAGGCAGGACTTCGTGACCGCGTTAAGGTTATGGTCGGAGGAGCTCCGGTGAATGCTGAATTTGCTGCTGAGATCGGGGCCGATGCATATACCGCCGATGCCAATGAGGCTGTGATGGTTGCAAAGTCTCTTCTTGGAAAAGCTTCCTGATCTGTTCAAAAGTTATTCGGACGTTTTTGAAGAACAAACGGGTATTTTTTGCTAACTTTGCGCCCGAATTCAGGCCGAAATAGCTCAGTTGGTAGAGCAACGCATTCGTAATGCGTAGGTCGCGGGTTCGAGTCCCGCCTTCGGCTCAAGACATTAGCAGTATGTTCGAAAGGAGAAGTAACACAAGACGCGACTGGCCGTTTGCCGGCAGTTCCGATTTCGAATGCGATTATGTCGTTTCGTAAAAAGGAGAGTGTGCTTGTTGCTGCTCTCTTTTTTGTTTATGTGAATTTGTATTGAACATTATAAAATGGAACCTTTGCATCACGAGTGTGGAATTGTAATGATCAGGCTGCTCAAGCCGGCCAGTTATTACAGAGATAAGTATCAGGATGTTACAGCAGGTCTGGACAAACTCTATCTGATGATGGAGAAACAGCACAACCGTGGGCAGGAAGGCGCAGGTATAGCCTGTGTGAAACTCAACCCCGAAGCCGGACACGAGTATATGTTCCGTGAGAAGGCGGAAGGCAAGGACGCCATAACGAAAGTCTTTGCTTCGGCTTCGCATCAGATAAACACCCCTAACGATGATGACCCTACCGGACATACTCCCTTCATCGGCGAGTTGTATATGGGTCATCTGCGGTACAGTACCACTGGAAAGGGAGGACTGAAATATGTCCATCCCTTTTTGCGTAGAAACAACTGGAAAGCAAAGAACCTCTGTCTTTGTGGCAACTTCAACATGACCAATGTCGATGAGATATTCTCTCTTCTCACCGCCCAGGGTCAGTTCCCACGAGTATATAGTGATACCTATATCATGCTCGAATATCTCGGTCACCGTCTCGACCGTGAGGCAGAGCGCAATTTCGTTGATGCCAAGGAACAGGGATTGGAAGGACTCGACATCACCGATTATATTGACAGCCACATGGATATGGGAAATGTCCTCGCCAGTGCCATGCCACAGTTTGATGGAGGATATGTGGTGTGTGGACTCACAGGAAGCGGTGAACTGTTCTCTATGCGCGATCCATGGGGCATCCGTCCGGCGTTCTACTATGCCGACGATGAGATAGTGGCTATTGCAAGTGAACGCCCAGTGCTGCAGACCACCTTCGATCTCCTCACCGACGATATTCATGAACTCCATCCTGCTGAAGCGCTAAGTCGGATCGTAGCCATGTCGTCCTGTGAGCCAAGGAGTTGAGGATTTAATTTGTCT
>JAZUJU010000073.1:0-7395 GCA_045642985.1 Bacteroidaceae bacterium
CAGAGTTTTGGAAACAAATGTTATATATTTGGAGAACTAAAGTGTCAACCAATCTGGTTCTTCCGCTATACACTGGATTGAATGGAAAACAGTGAGAGTATGAGTTGTGTACGTCAAAACATCACTTCCAGTTTTTCAGCGGGAAAACTAGTCCTCCAGCATCGGAAGTCGGATATTTTTCTTATGTTTGAAGACTGCACAAGATACGCAAAAACTGGCTACTGCTATTATGAAAGATTTATTGTTGATTTGTGCCCTCCTTTTTGTACAAATAGGTGGAATTTGCGCCCAACCATTAATGGATAATGGATTATCATCAAATGATGAACCACCATCTGCTACGATCAAATTGCGAAGAGGACACCGATATTACATAAAAACGACATCCTTGTTATACATTAATGATATGATGCCAAATGCCGGAATCAGATTAGTTTATAATGATTGTAGAATCAAGCAGTATAGCCGACGCAAATGGTTTAATGACATTTGTACTGTTGATGGCTTGAACGGGTTATATATAGATAACTCTGTAAAAGATACGGGTAATGATTTAGTGGGAACATATACAGGAGCAGAAAATCAACGAAAAAATGACACTTTCACACCGATGAATAAAAAAAGAAATTCAGGCTTATGCATAATGCTCGACCTTTATTCGATGATGCAAAGCCTATAATTATAGAAGATGATGAAAGTCCTTGTTTGGATATAGTATTTACACATAATGACTCTATACCGGAGAAATACAGCTTTTATGATAATTCATATGGATATTGCACCGTTTGTCAACCGATGCCTGAATTCCCGGAAGGGACTGAGGCTGCAAAAAAGTATTTTTACGAGAAATTGAATCTGTTGCAAATCCAGATACATGGTAAAATACTTATTCAATTTATTGTTGGATCAGATGGACATTTATCGTTTGAGAAAGTAGTAAAGTCTCCTATTGATATTGATGATTCTGTTTTCATCGATATTATCAATGACATGCCAAATTGGATTCCTGCGAAATACAAAGGTAAAAATTGCCCTTGCTTATTAACTTTTCCCATTATAATGTAACACCTTACGGTGGAACACTCGGGTTAATGATCAGCTGCGGGACACCAGCTTGTAGAGCTTGTCGCCGCGACGGACTTTGTCGGGAGTACGGAACGAAACCGGTTTGCCCTGCGGCACTTCGGTGACGCTTTTCAGGTCTACGCGCGGGTCTTCAAGTGTGAAAGTCAGGCATCCTGTTGCATTGCCTGTCACCATCAGCCTGTCACCGTCAGACAGCGGGGCTGCTTCGGGCAGGAACTCGCCGACGCCGAGCTTTGAGAAATAATCGGTGCATCTTCCGACATAGACCTTGGTCTCAGTGGCCTGAGAACCATATTTGTCCGTCCATTCGCCGAGCCGTTGCCCAAGATAGTAGCCGTTCCAGAAACCACGGTTGAACACCGTGCTGAGGCGTGCGTCCCAATTGTCCTTCCGCTCATCGGTAAAAGTACCGTCAAGCACGCTCTGTATGGCTTCGGAATAGCATTCGGTAACGGTGCGTACGTATTCGGCACCGCGGGCGCGGCCTTCAATCTTGAAGACACGGACGCCGGCCTCAATGAGACGGTCCATGAAACGTATCGTCTTGAGGTCCTTCGGCGACATAATGTACTGGTTCTCGACTGCAAGTTCGATGTCGGACTCCTTGTCCTTGAGCAGATAGGCATTGTAGCCGCGACGGCACACCTGCATACAGGCACCGCGGTTGGCCGATTCTCCCAGCTCGTTCAGACTCATATAGCATTTGCCGCTGATGGCCATGCAGAGCGCTCCGTGGCAGAACATCTCTATGCGGATCTGACGCCCTTTGGGACCGCAGATATTCTCCTGCACTATATGCCGGTGGATCTCCGCCACCTGCGTCAGGTTCAGTTCTCGTGCCAGGACCACCACATCGGCAAACTGTGCATAGAACTTAAGTGCTTCTATATTGCTGATGTTCAACTGCGTGGACAGATGAACCTCGAGACCGATGCTGTTGCAGTATGTCATGACGGCGATGTCGCAGGCTATGACGGCCGAAATGCCTGCCTGGAGTGCGGCATCGGCTATCTCGTGAATCATTGGGATGTCTTCGCCGTACATCACTGTGTTGAGGGTCAGATAACTTTTGACTCCGTGTTCATCGCATTCGTGCGCTATCGTTCTCAGGTCATCGATCGTGAACTTCGATGCCGAACGGGCGCGCATATTCAGCTTGTCAACTCCGAAATAGATTGAATTGGCACCTGCCTGGAAAGCTGCGGCGAGCGATTCCCAGGAGCCGACAGGCGACATTATTTCAAAATCATTGCGTTCCATCTTCTGGCTGCTGGCTTGGAAGCGCGAAGTTAGGAAAAAAACATTTACCTTTGCGGTATATATTAGGTGTATATGGAACACAGACTGACTATTTACAACACACTTACCAGAAAGAAAGAGTTGTTCGAACCGCTAAACCCTCCTCATGTAGGAATGTATGTGTGCGGTCCGACCGTGTACGGAGATCCGCATCTGGGCCATGCGCGTCCGGCAATCACATTCGACATACTGTTCCGTTATCTTTCGCATCTGGGGTACAAGGTGCGCTATGTCCGCAACATTACCGATGTGGGCCACCTGGAGCACGACGCTGACGAGGGCGAGGACAAGATTGCAAAGAAGGCGCGTTTGGAGCAGTTGGAACCGATGGAGGTCGTCCAGTATTACACCAACCGCTTCAATGCCGCTATGCAGCGTCTGAATGTTCTGCCACCGAGCATCGAACCGCACGCTTCGGGACATATCATAGAACAGATTGCACTTGTCCGCGAAATTCTGGACAACGGCTACGCATACGAATCGAACGGTTCGGTCTATTTCGATGTTGAGAAATATGACAAAAAGTATCACTACGGCATTCTTTCCGGAAGGAATCTGGACGATGTGCGCGATGTGAGCCGCGAACTCGAGGGAGTGGGCGAGAAGCGTAACCAGATAGACTTCGCCCTTTGGAAAAAGGCTCAGCCCGAACACATAATGCGCTGGCCCTCACCTTGGAGCGACGGATTCCCCGGCTGGCACTGCGAATGTACTGCGATGGGCCGCAAGTATTTAGGTTCGCATTTCGACATCCACGGAGGCGGAATGGATCTGGTGTTCCCGCATCACGAGTGCGAGATTGCTCAGGCTGTGGCCTCACAGGGCGAGCAGATGGTTCACTACTGGATGCACAACAATATGATTACCATCGAGGGCAAGAAGATGGGCAAGAGCTATAACAATTTCATCACTCTGAACCAGTTCTTCGACGGCACTCACGAAAAGCTGCAGCAGGCTTATGCCCCGATGACCATACGCTTCTTTATACTTATGGCTCATTACCGCGGTACCGTTGATTTCAGCAACGAGGCCCTGCAGGCGGCCGAGAAGGCTCTGGCCCGTCTGCTGGAGGCATATTCGGCAATAGACCGCATCAGGCCTGCAGCTGCATCCGATGCCGATGTCAGTTCATTCAGAAAGGAGTGCTACGATGCTATGGACGACGATCTGAATACTCCGATAGTAATCAGTCATTTGTTCGATGCAGCCAGGGTCATCAATCAGGCCGCTGACGGCAAGACACATCTGACAACTGCGGATATTGAAGAACTCCGTTCTCTGTTCGATACCTTCCTGTTCGGCATACTTGGCATGAAACAGGAGCAGACCGGCGGCGACGGACGCGAGGAGGCTTTCGGCAAGGTCGTGGATATGCTGCTCGAACAGCGTGCCATAGCCAAGGCAAACAAGGATTGGGCCACCAGCGACAAGATCCGTAACGAACTTACCGCACTGGGCTTTGAGATCAAGGACGGTAAGGACGGCGCAACGTGGAAACTGAACAGATAATCAGCTTATGACCCGAACTGTTGTAACTTCGATACTGCTTGCTGTCGCTCTGGTATCGTGCGGGGGCAGTGCCCGCAATGCCGGATCGGGCGGCAAAAAGTCTGTGGATCTTTCTGTGGCTGTGGCCGAAGTCCCTCACTTTGATGCCGACAGCGCGTATTCTTTTGTCAAGAGCCAGGTCGATTTCGGGCCCAGAGTTCCGAATACGGCCGCTCACAAGGAATGTGCGGCATGGTTGGCAGACAAACTGCGCTCCTTCGGCGCTGAGACAATAGTCCAGAATATCGAAGTCACTGCTTTTGACGGCACAGTCATAAAGGGATACAATATAATCGGACAGTACAGACCTGAATCACGAAGAAGAGTGATAATCTGTTCGCACTGGGACAGCCGTCCGTGGGCTGACAATGATCCTGATCCGGCCAATCACCGCAAACCGGTCGATGCTGCGAACGACGGCGCCAGTGGTGTTGGTGTGATACTTGAAATTGCCAGGCAGATGCAGCAGAGCCTGCCTGAGATAGGCGTTGACTGCATTCTGTTCGATGCCGAAGACTGGGGGCCCGGCAGCGACTGGACTGGAAAAGAGAGAGCTGAAATGTGGGGCCTGGGTACACAGTACTGGGCACGCCGCTTTCATGTCGAGGGATACAATGCCCGTTTCGCTGTCCTTCTGGATATGGTCGGCGGACAGTCTCCGACATTCTGCCGTGAGGCCTATTCCGTTCACTATGCCTCGAACATAGTTGACAAACTGTGGCAGGCTGCAGCCAATACCGGAAACGGACGCTTCTTTTCTGACAAGGTTTCGGGATATGTGACCGATGACCATCTGTTCATCAACAACATTGCCAAAATTCCGGCAGTAGATGTGATTCCGTATTATCCTGACTGCGCACAGAGCACGTTCGGACCGACCTGGCATACTGTCAGCGATGATATGGACCACATAGACAAGGCTACTCTTAAAGCCGTCGGCGAGACCATGATGTACGTCATTTACAACGAGAGATAATGGCATCGATAAACGATATACAGGAGGAAATCATCGAAGAGTTCAGCGCCTTTGACGACTGGATGGACAAGTATCAGATGATTATTGACTTAGGCAATGAACAGGAGCATCTGGACGACAGATACAAGACGGACGACAATCTGATTGACGGCTGCCAGAGCCGCGTGTGGCTGCATGCCACACTTGAGGACGGCCGCGTTATTTTCCGTGCCGACAGCGACGCTATCATCACGAAGGGACTTATCGGCCTGCTGATACGTGTATGGTCAGGGCAGACGCCCCAAGACATTCTGGCAAGTGACCTCCATTTCATTGATGCCATAGGACTGAGCGAACATCTTTCTCCCACGCGCAGCAACGGATTGTTGTCGATGGTCCGGCAGATGCGCTGTTATGCGCTGGCTTTCAGTAAATGATGACTGCCGTTTTTTTTACGGAATTGTCATTTTTTCGTTTGCGTTCCCGTTTTCTCTTTCTATATTTGAGGAGTAACCTTATTTATTGAATCATTATGATCAAATGTTCTGATTTGCGCTCCTCTGCCCTACAGTCACTCCGTGGTAACTGGAAACCGGTGGTTCTGGCCACTCTGGTGTATTTTCTGCTGGCCTTTTTAATTCCTGGCCCTTCGTCTGTGTTGGATAGGATGGGGTTAATCCCGAGCCTGTCCGCTGTGGCAGCAATAAGTTGCGGCTCTTTCGTTGTAGGCGTTTTCTTCATTGCTCCCCTGCAGTTCGGCTACTGCAACTCGATTCTTGAAGCGACGCGCGGTGATATTCAGAATACCACACACAACATGTTCCATTTCGGCTTCGGGTGGAAGTACGGCCGTTCGCTCGGGACAATGATACTTGTCGCGATATATACATTTCTATGGTCTTTGCTGCTGATAATTCCCGGCATCATCAAGACATACGCCTATTCAATGGCATTGTTTATTTCACGCGACTATTCCGATATACCGGTTGATGACTGTATCTATCTGAGCCGCAAGCTGATGAACGGATACAAGTTCAAACTGTTCTGTCTTCAGCTGTCGTTCCTGGGATGGTTCATCCTGTCTGTTCTGACCTGTGGAATCGGTTTTCTGTGGTTGGTACCATACTACTATGCATCAGTCGCACGTATGTACGAGACACTCAAGGCAGAGCACTGGAAAGGTGATCCCATTGAGATAGTACTGGAAAGGTACCACAACAAGTAAGATGTAGGGCTTGCGCATTACTTTTCTCCGAAACAGAGATCTCCTGCATCGCCCAGACCCGGGATGATGTAGGAGTGACTGTTGAGTTGCGGGTCGATGGCAGCGCACCAGAGTGTGCACTTGATGTCTTTGAACATATCCCTGACATAATCGATGCCCTGCTGTGAAGCTATGATACAGGCCAGGTGAAGTTCCTTGGGCGTGCCTTTGGAAAGCAGGGCTCTGTATGCAAGATACATACTGCTTCCGGTGGCAAGCATCGGGTCAACCAGGAAAAGCGTCTTGCCGTCAAGCTTGGGAGATGCCAGATATTCAATGTGGATGTCGAAGTTCTCCTCGTCCAGATACTTGCGGTATGCCGAAACGAATGCATTGCCGCAGTGGTCGAAGTAATTGTGGAATCCCTGATGGAACGGAAGTCCTGCGCGCAGAACAGTACCGATGACGATATTCTCTTCGGGCAGGTTAACGTGCGCTATGCCAAGCGGAGTCTGAATCTCCTCGCTGGTGTAAGCGACCCGCTTGCTGATTTCGTATGCCATTATTTCGCCAACTCTCTCAACATTGCGGCGGAAACGCATCTGGTCGTTGTGAACTTCCACATCGCGCAACTCGGCCACGAACTTGTTCATTATCGTGTTGGACTTGTTGAAATCAATTACCTCCATCTGTCTCCCAATATTATTGTTTGTCTACATGCTCAAAATTGAGCAAAGGTACATATTATTTCGGTCGGATGCAAAATTATTTTCCTTCCGTCCTATTTTGCAAAGTGGAACTGTCACTAAGTGTTATTAAAGTTTAAATGTGTTCTCCAGTTAATAAATAGGTGGTAATAGAGTAATAGTGGCAATGAAAAGAAACTATCTTTGTAATCGCGGAACAAGGGGCTTGGTCAGGCTCCGCGCGAAGCGGAAACTTTTAATGTATTTTTAACAAACAATAAAATCAAAATGGCAAAAATTGATCTGAAGAAGTACGGAATCACCGACGTTACCGAGATTCTTTACAATCCAACTTACGAAGTTCTTTACAATGAAGAGACCAAGCCAGGTCTGAAGGGCTATGACAAGGGCCAGGTTACCGAACTTGGTGCCATCAATGTGATGACAGGTGTCTATACAGGCCGTTCGCCTAAGGACAAGTACATCGTAATGGACAGAAAGTCAAAGAACACGGTATGGTGGAACACTCCTGAATATCCTAACGACAACCACGAACTCTCACAGGAGAACTGGGAGGCTCTGAAGGAACTTGCAATCAAGCAGCTCTCAGGCAAGCG
>JAZUJU010000074.1:0-2680 GCA_045642985.1 Bacteroidaceae bacterium
GATTTGAGTCTTGATGAAATTAACCGGATAATCAGCGAGGTCCGTAATGAAGAGTAAACTGTACGCAGTCATTGATACGAATGTCATCGTATCGGCAATGTTCACGCACAATCCTGAATCTCCGACAAAATTGATTCTGGACCATGTGCTACTGGGGGGATGTGATACCTTTGTATGCCGATGAGATCATCAGTGAATATCAGGCTGTTCTTTCTCGTGAACAATTCTCCTTCAGGCCTGAAAATATAGAGGCCGTCATCAGTGCAATTAAAAGATTTGGATTTGCCCCGGGGAAGAAAGATGCTGGATGCAAGGAGTTCCCGGATCCAAAGGACATTGTCTTTTATGAGGTCGCATTGTCAAAAGAGGGCTCGTTTCTTGTTACGGGAAATACAAAGCATTTTCCGAAGGAGCCGATCATAGTGACACCTGCTGAGTTTCTGGAAATCGTAAAGTTGATATGAGAGCAGTTAACAAGGAAACTGCTGGATGTGCAGCTGGTGCGCCAATAATGAGCATTTTTATGTTTGGCAGAGGTATGGTTGTAAGGTCAGTGGCGGGCTAACTTCTTGATGCCGGTGTAATCATGGAGCTTTTCGAAATTGAATTGTATTTTTGCATGATCACATTCCATTCATAAAAAATGTGCAAAATCACTGCACCAACAAAACCTGCCAATCCCCGTTATTGTAATGGCGCTCGACAAATCCTTTCGTCAGAAGGGACTTCACTATCTTTTGGACGGCTGACATATTGATGCCTGTTCCTTCCTGAAGCTGCGCATACGTCACAGCAGGAATTGATTGCATCATCCTGATGATTTTGGAGTAGTTCGGAGTGCGGAAGGTAACCTTTTGTCCGTCATACCACCAGGTATTATCGTTACGTTCGGAGACGAACAAAACATCGTTGTATATCTCTTCCGCCATCATACCGGTCATATACCTGACAAATGGTGCAATATCTTTCAATTCTGCGTGAGCACCGTCGCTCGGGGAATCGCCTACAATCAGGTCCGCCTGGTGCAATGCTTCCAGATAAGCATCCTTCTGCCTGCTGCGGACAACTATCATCGGCCAACCGTGGCTGGACAAAATGTAATTAACCATCAAACGGGCAATTCTTCCATTCCCATCCTCAAAAGGGTGAATACGGATATACCTATAATGGAACAATATCGCCAGTTCGCTCGGTGAAAGCGCCCCTTTCGCATTCTCTTCGTTATACCAGTCCACCAGGTCAGCCATCAGAGCAGGAGTTTCTTCAGGAGATGCGTACTCAAACCGGCCACCATATCTTGTAATGACGGAATTTGGCCTTGTCTTATACTGGCCGGCATGTATGACAAAACTGGTCGCCGTCCCGTCAGGCAAATTGCGGTATACTGTGTAATCCTCGCGCAATAGCGTCATATGCAGTTGCCTTATGAATGTTTGAGTCAAGAATGTTCCACCTTCCGCAGCCAAGTCTTTAACCATCATCAATCCCACATTGCTGGCTTTCATTTCCTCAAGATCAAACATGCGGGCTTCTCCTGCAACCTTGCCGAATAACAGCAACAACTCAGTCTGCCCATACGTCAGGGTGTTGCCTTCAATATGGTTACTGTTGTAGTTGAATTCCACTGTAAATTTCCGGCTCAACCTATCCCTGTCCTTCTCAGAGATTGGTTGAATGTCACGCCATGTTTGAATGGAATCATTCAGATTTAATGCCTTTGCCATAAAATACCACTTTATCAGGTGGTATATGCACCACCATTTGCAAAGATATGGTTCTTTCTTGAAATATCAAACAATACGAGAAAAATAAAGGAGACTTATTCTGTGACTGGAAGTTTAGTGGAAAGTTTGTGAAGGGTTGACAACCTCCAGATAGCCATCTGGAAACCTTTCCCTGGCTTGGGAGCAAAATTCCCATTACTTGGGAATGGAATTCACCTAACCAGAAATTAAAATAATAGTGGAGGGGTGCGCAAAAACAAATAACTTTATTGAAATCATCTGTCAATACCGACGGTTTTCATAACAGTATTACATGCCCCAAAAATGGGTGTCGTAATGAGATTCTACAGCACCACCCTGATTCATTTTTGCTCTGAATCGGACCAATGGGAGGGTATCGGAAACCGTACCTGAATTTGAGAGTACGAATACATCAATTCCACCGAAATCCGATACTATCGACCAAACGTCCTTTTTGAATCGGGTAGCCTGATTGGATCTGAAGAAACCATTCATACTGCCGCTGACTTCCACATAAAAGCCTAATGCCGTCGGTGAAACTGCAGAAAAGGCAGTCCTGACGGAATCAAGACAATGACCCGCGTCATCGAAATGACGATCTTGAATAGTATTGTAAGACTTATTGCAGGATACTACAAACATGATTACAATGAATCCTGTCAAGGAATAAAAGGACTTGTTGAACAACATAATTATTTGTATTTCAATTCTATACCAGTCAAATACATTTCGATCTTATTACTCTCCCCACTATTGCACTAATTCAAAAAGACACAAAAAAAAGCGCGGGACCCCAACCTGTTCATCCCGTCGCTTAGGTTCTTGCATACCTTCTACTGAGGATAAACAATGCTGAGACCCCGCGTAGAAGTATTCGTAGAATGAATACCAAGAACTGCCTGTGTACCAGTTTCAAAAGAATTCTGACATAGTAC
>JAZUJU010000075.1:0-3747 GCA_045642985.1 Bacteroidaceae bacterium
TGCCTGTGAGAGCACAGCAGGCCATGCTTCCGGACATGATCAAGTTCTGGCAATCGGAGCCGGGCGGCCCGGTACAGATAATCTATGGAGGTTATGCAGCGAAGATAATGAGAAGGAAATGAAGATAATTGAAACGGACAATCTGCTGAAATATACGCTGGGCGATGGGGTGGAGGCATTCTCCACAATGCGCGATGCCCAGCTGCCGTATAATGTCATCTGCGGACATCAGGTGCATGATGTCAGAGTGGCGATCATAGACAGACCGGATCTGACCCGTGAGGATTTGGAGGGGTATGATGCCTTTATCACCAACTTGAAAAACTGTGCGATAGGTGTGAGGACAGCTGACTGCATTCCTGTTCTTCTATACGATCCGCAGCATGAGGCGGTGGCTGCCGTACATTCCGGATGGAAAGGGACCGTGCGCAGTATTTCCCGACATGCTATCCAGGCAATGCATGACACTTTCGGGACTGATGCCTCAGACCTGATCGCGATGATTGGTCCGGGTATTGGCAGACGCAGTTTCCAGGTAGGAGAGGAGGTCGTTGACATGTTTCGTGAAAGCGGCTTCCCGATGGATGAAATCTGGCAATATGACGGCGAACCTGTTATGGGAACCATGTGTGGCGGGCATCACATCGACCTGATCCGGGCAAACAGCTGGCTGCTGGAATGTGCAGGTGTCAGACCTGGGAATATCGGCTTCTGCGGTATCTGCACTTTTGAGGACGGAAGGTTCTATTCGGCGAGGCGCGAAGGGGCTAAATGCGGCCGCATCATCAATGCAATACGTATCATATAACTGGATGAGACTGATTGATAAATACTTGCCTTCTGATTACAATGACAGCGTATCCAAAAGGATAGAATCAGAGGAACCTCTCACGCCTGACCATTTCTTCGAGCAGATGTTCTGCAATTTCCCCAAGCCTGTAGCATGGCTTTTCAAACTGAGAAATGCCATAGTAAAGCCCTTCGGACTTAAGGGAGGTGGCGGCTTCCGGAATCTGATATCCGAGCGCAACGATGAGGAAATCATAGTCTGCAAGAGTGACAGGCATCTTGACTTCTGGGTCAGCATCTATTGCTCAAAACCGGAAGACGGATGGCAGGAAGCCGCTGTCACAACCGTTGTCAAGTTCAATAATTTCTTTGGCAGAATCTACTTTTGCGGAATCTGGGTGTTCCATACTATCTTGGTCAGAAGCCTTTTCCGCGGATAATATTCATAAATGAGTGATGAGGCTGGATAAATAGATATCGAAGAAAAGCATTAAATTTGCGACTGAATCGGGGTACAGGAAACTCCTGTTGAGAGAGACCCGTAGAACTTGATGCGGTTAATACCGCCGTAAGGAATTTATTTATGGGAAAATGGACAGAAGAAGCCTGGACTGAGGCTTCCGGCATCTATGCCGACATTATCAGTCATCCCTTCATCCTTGAACTTGCCGATGGCTCCCTTTCAATCGAAAGGTTCAAACGGTATATTGCCCAGGACGAGTTGTATCTTGGCAATTATGGCCGTCAGATGTTCGCTTTTGCCGAAATGATCGATGATGCATCGCAGAAGGAAATGTTCGTGGAGTTCGCCAAAGACGGACTTGAGGGCGAGAAGGCAATGCATCAGCTGATGATTGCCAGATTCGGAACGGATGCATCGGCCTCACCGTCCAAGGTTACCGCGGAATACAATGCGCATACCGAGGCGGCAATCCGTACCGGTTGCAAGGAGATTGCATTTGCCTCACTGCTCCCGTGTATCTGGATATACAATGAGGTTGGCAAACACCTCAGGAAAATATCCGTAACCGAAGGCAATCCCTACAGCGAATGGATAGACGAATACGGCAGTGAAGATTTTTCAGCAGCTGTAGAAAAAGTCCTGTCGCTGATTGACGGGTATGCCGACGGTACGGATGAATTGACCAGGACAGAAATGACAAAACAGTTCTGTGAAGGCACCAGGTATGAGTATGAGTTCTGGGATTATGCCTATAAGGCGTAATTCCGATACTTTATCCCATAATTACAGCTGGCCGGGCAGCACAAGCTTTTCCTTTGGTGGGAAACCTGATTCGAACTTATCGAATCCATCGGGGTCATCTATGGCAACATAGTAACCGCGAGGGGTGTGGTATGTCCCCTCAATCCCGTTCAGGTATCCTTCCTTGAGCTCCTGCCCAAGGAAATACGGGACTTCGCTTTCGCGAGGTTCTGCGTGATAGTGGATATTGAGGCTCGAGGCAAGCACAAATCCCGCATGTCTGTAGAAGTCTATATTTCCCTCCATAAACACAGCGCCAAAGCCCATTTCCTTTGCTTTTCCAAGCGCATGTCGGAGCAGGGTCACACCATATCCATGGCGCTTGAACTCAGGGGCTATGCTGATGGGGCCGAATGTCAGGATGGGGATGTGCCTGCCGTCGTCAGCAACGATTTCGGCCTTGGAGAACATCACATGACCTATGATGGTATCTTCCAATTCAAGCACAAGATCCAATTCGCTGATGAAATCAGGGTTCGACCGGTAGCGGTGAAGTACATAATGTTCGGTGCAACCCGGTTGATATATGTTCCAGAATGCCTCTCTGGTAAGGTCTTCTACTGTATGATAATCTGTTTCGCGCTCCTGGCGGATAATGAAATTATTGTTCATGATTGTTCGATAATGATAAATGAAACATGTGCACCCTGCTGGAGCAAGGTGGTCCTTGATTCTTGAGACATCTCTACCTTTGTGAAAGCAGAAGATGTCAGCGAACAATATCCGAATTCAGATTACGCATCCAATAGTTTTACACGGCAAAGATAGTTTTTTTTGTGTTATCATAATCCCAGTCTTCTGGCTGAAATGCAGCCCAGGGCGGCAAATCCCACGCACAGCAGCATTGTGCCCATGATGTAGAGGGCCGCTGCACCGTATCGGCCCTGCTGGAGCAGAGTGACGGACTGCATTGAGAATGTGCTGAATGTGGTGAATCCGCCGCATAGACCCACGGTGGCGAACAGCAGCATGGGACTCTGTTCGAATGTGCTTACCAGCATACCCATTATAAACGAACCTATCACATTTGTCAGCAGCGTGCCGATATTGGTGGACCAGTGCATGAATGTGAACAGCAACGTGATTCCGTACCTGAGCATTGCACCGGCAGCGCCGCCCAGTCCTACAAGAAGAATGTTTCTTATCATACGGCGAAGATAATAGGAAGTGTCAAAAAATTGGACGCTTTTCAGGCAGAAATACAATTTTCGCCTTTCTTGTTTGCTTCTGCGGATTACGACATGGTATTTTTGTGCCAGAACAAATCATGCATATTGTCATGTTCAAGCATTATCTGAAAATAGCCTTTCGCAATATCTGCAAGTACGCGCTGCAGAATACGGTCAGCATCATAGGGCTGGCTGCCGGTTTCATTGCGCTCAGTCTGTCATCACTGTGGGTGAATTACGAGGACAGCTACGACACATTCCACAAGGACTATGACAGAATCTGGTCCTTTTACAGTAAGCAAAGCGGCTCCGGATTCAAAGGACTGGTGGCAAAACGCGATTTTGATTCGGAGGGACGAATGATAGGCAGTGTCTGTTCCCGGCATAAGGAACATCCTGAAGACTGGCCAGAGATAGAGGGCATCTCAATCTATTTCTACGATAGGCCGGCGGACGGCAGGCATGGCGAACTGAATGTTGATGAATACTTTTTCGACATATTCAGCATTGATGTGGTTGCCGGGA
>JAZUJU010000076.1:0-3904 GCA_045642985.1 Bacteroidaceae bacterium
GACCTACTCTTTCGACGAAGCCTACAAAGCATCCGTCGAGTATTTCGGAGGAGATGAACTCGCTGCAAAAGTCTGGGTCAGCAAATACGCTGTAAAGGACTCGTTCGGCAACATCTACGAAAAGACCCCCGAAGACATGCACTGGCGCATCGCCAACGAGATTGCCCGCGCAGAGGCAAAGTACGAGAACCCATTGAGTGCGACCGAGATATTCGATCTCCTCAACAAGTTCAGATACATCATTCCTCAGGGAAGCCCCATGACCGGTATCGGCAACGATTACCAGATAGCCTCTCTCTCTAACTGCTTCGTAATCGGAATGGAGGGCAAGGCAGACTCTTATGGTGCCATCATCAAGGTTGACGAGGAGCAGGTACAGCTGATGAAGCGTCGCGGCGGCGTAGGTCATGACCTAACCCACATCCGTCCGAAAGGCTCTCCTGTAAAGAATTCAGCCCTGACATCGACAGGTCTGGTTCCGTTTATGGAGCGCTATTCCAACTCGACCCGCGAGGTTGCTCAGGACGGTCGGCGCGGAGCGCTTATGCTGAGCGTTTCGATCAAGCACCCCGACTCAGAGTCGTTCATTGACGCCAAGATGACAAGCGGCAAGGTTACCGGAGCCAATGTGTCCGTAAAGATTGACGACGATTTCATGAAATCAGCCATCGACGGTACCCAGTATGTGCAGCAGTATCCGGTCGATGCAGCAGAACCCCTTTACAAAAAGGAGATTGACGCCACCGCACTGTGGAAGAAAATCGTTCACAATGCTTGGAAATCGGCAGAGCCGGGCGTTCTGTTCTGGGACACCATCCTTAAAGAGTCAGTTCCAGACTGCTACGCCGACCTCGGCTTCCGCACAGTATCGACAAACCCGTGCGGCGAAATTCCTCTCTGCCCATACGACAGCTGCCGTCTGTTGGCAATCAACCTCTACTCGTACGTCGTCAATCCTTTCACGCCCGAGGCATATTTCGACTTTGACCTGTTCAAGAAGCACGTCGCAGTCGCCCAGCGCATCATGGATGACATCATTGACCTTGAAATCGAGAAAATAGACAAGATTCAGCAGAAGATTGAGAGCGACCCGGAAGACGAAGAGGTGAAACGCACCGAAAAGCATCTTTGGGAGAAAATCATGCGCAAGAGTACTATGGGACGCCGCACCGGTGTCGGCATCACCGCCGAAGGCGATATGCTGGCAGCCATGGGCTACACATACGGCACAGACCAGGCCACGGACTTCGCCGAGAAGGTACAGAAGTGTCTCGCCATCGAGGCATACCGCTCGTCTGTCAATATGGCAAAGGAACGCGGCGCATTCGAAGTCTATGACTGGAAGCGTGAGCAGCAGAATCCGTTCGTGAACCGCATCAAGGCCGAGGACCCCAAGCTCTACGCCGACATGAAGAAATACGGCCGCCGCAACATCGCATGCCTCACCATTGCGCCTACAGGCACCGTAAGCCTTATGACTCAGACCACATCAGGTCTGGAGCCGGTATTCATGCCTGTATACAAGCGCCGCCGCAAGGTTAACCGCGAGGACGAGAATGCCAATGTTTCATTTACCGACGAGAGCGGTGATGCATTCGAGGAGTTCGTGGTATTCCACCACAAGTTCGTTGACTGGATGAAAGTCAACGGAATCGACCCGGCAAAGAATTTCACGCAGGAGGAGATTGACGATATGGTAGCCCGTTCGCCGTATCACAAGGCAACCGCACAGGATGTCGACTGGATTCAGAAGGTACGCATGCAGGGACGTATGCAGAAGTGGGTTGACCACTCAATCAGTGTCACCATCAACCTGCCGGCCGATGTCTCCGAAGAGCTTGTAGGCCAGCTCTATGTCGAAGCTTGGAGAAGCGGATGCAAGGGCTGCACCGTATATCGCGAAGGCTCACGCGACGGTGTCCTGATTGATGTCAAGGGCGAAAAGAAAGAGACAGAAAAGAAGCCGGGACTTACCGCTCCGTGCGAATGCCAGCCGCGTCAGATCATCGAGACCCGCCCGAAGGTACTCGAGGCAGAGGTTGTCCGTTTCCAGAACAACAAGGAGAAGTGGGTCGCATTCGTAGGTCTGATGGACGGACGTCCATACGAGATATTTACCGGTCTTCAGGACGACGATGAGGGTATCGCACTGCCGAAGACGGTCGAAAGAGGCCTCATAATCAAGAATGTGGATGACAACGGCGTAAAGCGCTACGACTTCCAGTTCACCAACAAGCGTGGCTACAAGGTTACCATCGAAGGCTTGAGCGAGAAGTTCGACAAGGAATACTGGAATTACGCAAAGCTTATTTCAAGCGTGCTCCGCTATCAGATGCCAATCGACCTCTGCATCCGCCTTATCGGCCAGTTGGACCTCGGTTCAGAGAACATCAACAACTGGAAGAACGGTGTCGAGCGTGCACTCAAGAAATACATCCAGGACGGCACCGCAGTCAAGGGCGAGAAGTGCTCCGTCTGCGGCTCAGAGAGCCTTGTCTACCAGGAAGGCTGCCTCATCTGCCAGAACTGCGGTTCATCGCGCTGCGGATAATTGCAGGAATTCCACCAAACAAAAAGAGCGGCCATCCGGCTGCTCTTTTTTTGATTAGTAACAATTTTGACCAGGCACAAAACAAGCAAAAGAAATAACGTTATATTTGTGTTCTTATGGAAAGACCAGGAAGATTCAGAAATCTGATTTGCAGTATGATTGCTATCATAGCCCTGTTAATGGCTTATAATAGCGCCATTGCCCAGTCCGATAGATGTACTGCCAATGAGCTATACGGCATTTTTGCGGAGAATGACAAAAACGTGGAAGTTTCCGAAGTTCGGAATGAAATGCTTTTTGAAACAATTCATTTAGAAAAGGTTATCAATAACGTTAATGAATACGACGGGGATTCCATTATTAAACGGAAAATGCTCACATCGTTAAACGAGGCTCTCTCCAAACGTTCTTATGGTGTAATATCCAACAGTAAGGAAACGGCGGAAGAGCATCTGTGCTTCAAGTATTCCGTATTCAATAATACAGAAGAACCTTTAGTGATAATGTTCTCGCAATACGATATCTGTAGCGACAGTTTGGACCGTATTATCTTCAAACGTCTGTTCAGCAGGTATGGAGATTTCGCTCTGTACAATTTGATCTGTGAAGACATGATAATCAACGAGTGGACGCCGCGCGTGCCTGAAAACTTCATCAAATTGATTGCGCCTTCGGAGAATTTCGAGATTGCAATTACCGATAAGCACAAT
Source organism: Bacteroidaceae bacterium (assembly GCA_045642985.1). GTDB lineage: Bacteria > Bacteroidota > Bacteroidia > Bacteroidales > Bacteroidaceae > Colenecus. Next base: position 3,262 of record JAZUJU010000076.1, read on the forward strand.
AATCAGCAGGAAATGGATTCATTACTCAAACATCACTTGCTGATATGTGGTCCTGCGCAATTAGACAGAATAAACAGCAGCTTCATCAATAATTTACGTCTTAAGAATTTATCGTATCCAAATCCATCCATATCCATTGACGCAGATTCCATCAGGCATTATGTATATCCGAAGGAACAATAGTATGCCCGGATAGACTCCATTACCGCGGTGAGCTGGGGACAGACCCCATTCCGAATATACGACAAGATGGTAAGAGACGAGATACAGATAGCAGCGGAACGCCAGTATGTCGTACGCGAGTGGCGTGCCTCTGCAAGAGCCGAAGTCTCCTGAGAATTGGACAGCGTGCAGGCATAGTCCGATATGGTTCTGTAATTTTCAACATCAGGACTTGTGCAATCGGAAAGACTGTCTTATATTCGCCACCGAAATAATCAAATACCATTAAAATGAAAGAGAAGAATCCATGCTGTGAAACACAGCGTACTTTGTGTGAATTTCAAGAGTGCAAGAGCCGTTTCCTCGACCTGACAAGGGACTACGGCTTCAAGATTGTGATGGCCGACGGGAATCATCCCGATCTTATGCTGGAATTCCTGAACGCAGTCATCCCGGAACGGAAGATTGTGTCCATCAGGTT
>JAZUJU010000077.1:0-4309 GCA_045642985.1 Bacteroidaceae bacterium
CCTGTTGTAGAAGCCCACTCTGGCTGCGCAGGTCTGGGCTATGTTCTCCAGCATTCCGTATGGAGACATCACACCGTCATCGACAAAGATACAGTCCTCTCTGATTACCGTCTCGGTGATCGACGACGTCATGCTGAAGCCGACAAGTGTCCCTATCATCACGAACGGTTCCTGCTGCGGCAGCACGGTATGCACGTCAATGGAGCGAAGAAACTCTTCTGTAATCTGCGAAACATCCATCATCCCCAGAAATCATAGAAATTGAACCACTGACGCGGATAGAGCCTTACCATACGCTCCAGTTCAGCCACATAAGCTGCGGACAGATGCTCCATCTGCTGTCTTCGGGGCAGCGTCCTGTCGTAATCCAGCGGGGTGACATAGATGCGGTATCTCTTCCAGCTCTCCTTCATGACATTGACCGCCAGCACATCGGTACCACGCATGGTCGCCACACTGAAAGGGCCCTGCGGAAATTTGGCCGGCCGCCCCAGAAACGGCAGTTCGACATAGCGGGAAGCGCCAGAACAGCGGTCTGTTGGGAAGCTGACGATTTCGCCGCGACAGATGGCACTGTCAATCTCGTAGAGATGGCTCATGTCCTGTCTGAGGGCAATCATCCTGATGTTGGTCCTGTCAAACATACGGTTGCGGTTATTCATGACAGACTCCTTCTCGTGCTCGAACACGACCGCATTGATGGTCTTACGTTCCGAGACCAAGGTGTAACCGGCAATCTCGTAGTTGCCTATGTGCGAGCTTAGATGCAGAAAGCCCTCGTCGCGCTCCGCCAGACGGTTGAAGTTCTCTAGTCCCTCGACTGTTACATCGAAGCGGCGTCCGGCATACATCGCGAAACGGTCCAGAACGACATGTGCAAAACTGCAGTGGTTCAGATAGACGTTCCACACCGCGCTGAAATAGCCATATCCCAGTATATCGTGATAGAAAAAGAAAGATGTGCGGCGGCTGTCATTGATAATCAGGCAGACGGGAACGACGAAGATATCGGCAAAGACATAGATGAAGCGCACGTCTATAACGCGCAGCAGGCGGACCAGCCACCTGTGCATCCACCCGCTACCGTATGTCGTCCCTGACCACCGCCAAGCCATATGTCAGTTCACTTTGCTCTCGATGTAGTCGCAGAATTTTGCGAAGGTATCAACGCCCTTCATCTCCTCCTGCTGAATCTTGAATCCGAACTTTTTCTGTACCAGTACAACAATATCGACAAAGTCAAGGCTGTCGATGCCTATGTCGTCCTTCAACTTTGCATCGGGTCTGATACGGCTTTCATCAATCTCAAGATCCTCAATGAGAAACTGTCTGGTCTTCTCTTCAATTTCCTTTCTGTCCATTATATCTCAAACTTTTTTGATTATCAGTGTGCTGTTAGTCCCGCCGAAACCGAACGAATTGCTCAGAATCACATTCAGCGGAACATAAACCGTCTCCGTGGCGATATTCAGGCGTTCGGAATACTCGTCCCGGTTTTCCAGATTGATGTTCGGGGCTACGAAACCGTTCCTGAGCATGATGATGGAATAGACCAGTTCGCTGGCCCCCGCCATCCAGCACTCGTGGCCCGTCATGCCCTTGGTGCTGCTAATCAACGCATGTTCGCCGCCGAAGATGTTCGACAGGGCCTGAGCCTCACACATATCGCCTATCGGAGTGCTTGTGGCATGAGCATTGATGTAGTCTATGTCAGCAGGCTGGAGTCCGGCATCCTCCAGTGCCCTTCGGATGGCTCTCTCGCAGCCGTCGGCACTTGGCTGGCTGATGACAGGCGTGCCGTTCGACGAGAAGCCGTAGCCGGTAATCTCGGCAAGTATCCCTGCCCCGCGCTCCACAGCGCTATCGTAGTCCTCGAGCACCAGCGCGGCAGCGCCTCCACTAGGCACAAGTCCGTCTCTGTCGCGGTCGAAAGGACGGCTGGCGCGTCCCGGCTCACTCATATTTTTGGAAAAGGCGCCAAGAGCATCGAATGTTGTCATCCCATACAGGTCTGTCTCCTGTGCGCCTCCGCAAAGCACCGTGTTCTGCAGACCGTTCTTTATCATCAGGTATGCCAGCCCTATTGAATGGCTGCCGCTTGCACAGGCGGCGCTGACGGTAAAGTTCACACCCTTCATGTGAAAGATGGTGCTGAGATTCATATTGACCGTTGAGTTCATTGCCTGGAAGATGAACGACTGTCCCAGCAGCTGTGTGTCCTTAACATCACGCATTATCCTTTCGGCCTCAACCACCGGCTTTGCCGACGAATCGTTGCCGAAGATGCATCCGACCTCGTTGTTCCGAAGAAAATCCTCGTCAATGCCGGCCGTTCTGAAAGCCTCGATGCTGGCCATATAGGCGTATTCCGCCTCTTCGGAAAGTCCCCGTCTGAGATGCCGGTCCAGAAGTCCCTTCAGTTCAGGCTTAGGCACCATGCCGGTGAGCGATGACTGGAAACCGTATTCAAGCCTCTCCGGATCGCTGCCTATTCCACACTTTCCTGTGCGCAGTGATTCCCTGACCTCATCGACAGATGTCCCTATGCAGGACCATATCCCTATACCCGTGACAACAACTCTCTTCATTTCAGTTCAATCCTCCGTTTATTCCTATTACCTCGCCCGTGATGTACCCTGCCTCGTCCGAGCACAGGAATCCGACCAGGCTGGCCACCTCGTCAGGCCTGCCGAAGCGCTTCATCGGGATGAGCTGTTTCAGTTCATCAGCGGGGAGGTCTCTTGTCATATCAGTCTCTATGAATCCTGGGGCGACGGCATTGACCGTAACGTTCCTCGAAGCAGTCTCGTCGGCCAGCGAGCGGGTTATTCCGATAACAGCCGCCTTGGCAGCTGAATAGTTTGTCTGACCGGCCTTTCCCTTGAGCCCTGAAAGCGATGACATATTGACAATGCGGCCTCCGTGTCCGCGCCTCATCATCTGAGGCAGCAGATAGCGGGTCACATAAAAGAGTCCGTTCACCGAGGTGTCGATAACGCTCTTCCAGTCCTCCTCGGGCATCATAAACATCATTCCGTCACGACAGATACCGGCATTGTTGACCAGATATGCAACGTAATCGTCGGGATGTTCGCGTTCCCAACCGCCCAAGGCCGACTCCACCTCCTGAAGGCAGCACACGTCAAACCGAAGAAGATCCGCCTGTCCGCCATTGGCAAGAATCATATCCCGCACCTCGCCAGCAGCTTTTTCGTCCTTTCTGTAATTGATTATGACCGGAATGCCCATGGCTGACAACTTCAGGCAGACAGCCCTGCCAAGCCCTCTTGATCCGCCGGTCACCAATGCATATTTCATCGCCTGAGAGTCCTTTACTATTAGAACGCAAAGGTAATCAAAAATCGCTTACATCCCATTTTTATAATAGGAGTTTGTGGGACAAGCGTTAAAAATCAGACGGCTTATTTGCGGCCGAAATCCGCCGGAATTTCACCCCAACGGTCAGTGTCCCACTTCAGGATTGGATTTGAGAAACGGTTCTGAAGAAGCCACAGTTCAGCGCGCTCAATCACGCGGAACAGATCTTCCGTTTCGGGCGAAAGAGGCAGCTTGGTCCTGCACTTGCCGCCTCTGACCCATAGGATGGCATTGCGGCTGTCGCTGTATATCGGCCAGTCATTGAGGCCCTTCTGCTTGAGCAGCGCCAGCCCGTGCACTATGGCAAGAAATTCGCCTATGTTGTTGGTGCCCAATGTCGGTCCGAAGTGGAACACCTCCTGCATCGCGCCCAGAAAAATGCCGCGATACTCCATCTGCCCGGGGTTGCCGCTGCATGCCGCATCGACCGCCAGAGCATTGCGCTGTACCTCGACGGGAAGCGGACGCGGCCCCTTCGTCCTGCCGGAGCCCTTCCTTGACGGAATCTTCTTCTCTATGAAATCATCAGGACGGCCGGCGAAGGCACGCTGGGCCTCCTCGATAGTGTCAAAGCCCTTATAGACAGCCCCTTTCCATTCCTGTACCTGCGCGCGGCACTGCTCCCAGCTTTCATATATGCCGGGAACAGCCCCAACCCACACAACATAGAACTTGGTTTTTCCCATAGGCTTCGGCTTGACCTTACATCCTGTCGGGGACTTCGATGCCCAGGAGCTGCATGCCGAGACGTATCACCTTGCCGACATTGGCAGTCAGCATGATGCGGAACAGTTTCAGTTCAGCGTTCTCCTCGTGCAGGATACTGAAATCGTGATAGAACTGGTTGAACTCCTTGACCAGTTCATACACATAGTTGGCAATAGCCGAAGGGTTGTAGTCTTCGCCAGCCTGCCTTACGACCTGCCTGAAG
>JAZUJU010000078.1:0-5777 GCA_045642985.1 Bacteroidaceae bacterium
CTTCCGAGATTGCGTTGGGCAAGTTCCTGACAATAGTGACGATTGTCTGCATTGTGATTGCAGTCTGCGGTGTATTCAGTATTGTGTCGCTTGCCTGCGAGCGCCGCCGCAAGGAGATTGCGGTGCGCAAGATCAGCGGAGCAAGGGCGCGTGACATTATGGGAATGTTCCTCAAGGAGTATTTGGGCATACTGGTGTCGGCATCGGTCATCGCTTTTCCGGCAGGCTACCTGATAATGCACCGCTGGCTCAGCGTCTATGTCAAGCAGGTGCCGATTACGGCATGGATGTTTCTTGGTATCTTTGCTGCCATTGCCATTATTATGATTGTGACCATACTGCATCGCATCAGGGTGGCATCGCGTCAGGATCCCGCACTAGTCATTAAGAACGAATAATAAACCATACAACTATGATCGAAGTAAGCAATTTGAAGAAAATCTTCCGCACCGAGGAAGTCGAGACCTGGGCACTCAGTGACGTGTCATTCACAGTGGCCGATGGCGAGTTTGTGGCAATAATGGGGCCTTCGGGCTGCGGAAAATCGACTCTGCTCAGCATCCTTGGCCTGCTGGACAACCCAACTGAGGGCAGCTACAAGCTGCAGGACCGCGAGGTTGCCACACTGAACGAAGACCAGCGCACCGACCTCAGGAAGGGAACCATTGGGTTTGTATTCCAGAGCTTCAACCTGATTGACGAACTGAACGTATTCGAGAACATAGAACTGCCGCTGCTCTATATGGGCGTGCCCGAGAAGGAGCGCCGCCGCCGTGTGCAGGAGGTCATGGACCGCATGAACATCAGCCACCGCGAGAAACACTTCCCCAGTCAGCTGTCAGGCGGCCAGCAGCAGCGTGTGGCCATTGCCCGTGCCGTAATCTCCGGTCCAAAACTGATACTGGCCGATGAGCCCACCGGTAACCTTGACTCGGTGAACGGTCAGGAGGTGATGAACCTGCTGAAGGAACTGAACCAGAGCGGCACCACCATTGTCATGGTGACGCACAGCCGCCACGATGCATCGTACGCCAACCGCATCATCAACCTCTTTGACGGCAGCATCGTGAAGGAATTGCCGCAGTAACATACTGGCGGTTATTTCTGCAGGCAGAGGATTTCGAGCATTTCCCTTGGAGTGACCACCCTTTCCACTCTGGGGAAATGTTTCTTGTTACCGGTAATCAGGTATGGGTCTTCCTTTGACATTGCGACTTCGTAAAATACAACATCCTTTGGATCGGAACATATTTCTTCAGCTGAGACCCTGTTTGAATCATATCCACAATGGGTGATTGTTTCCAGGACAAGACGTATGTCCTTATCTGAAAATGGAAACTTTGGGCGATGAAGCACCTCGTTGTATTCTGCCAATATTTCAGCATTGTACATCGGAACAATATTCCCGTCAAAGAGATTTTCAAGGATTAGGAAAGGAGCGGTATCAGGTTTTTGGGAATATAGGGCTGACACTATTACATTCGTGTCAATCACTGCATATACTGTCATCATTCTTGTGTTTTCTGGCTTGTCTGATTTCTTCATTGATTTCCTCCAATGACATTGTCATACCGCTGTCGATGGCTGCCTGACGCATACGGTAGAATGCCTGACGGCCTTTTTCCATCGTCTCGTCATCAAGCGCTTCAATTGTAAATGGTATCATTTTGTTTCTCACTACCGAACGGGCATAGATGTTGAACGCGGTATTGACGCTCATTCCGAATTCATTGCAAAGTTCATCGAACTTGTTTTTAATGTCGGAATCTATGCGGATGGTAACTGCTGTCTGTGACATAATAGTATTCTTTGCCGCAAAGATAAAGGAATAATTGCATTCTGCAATCATTTTGCAATCTGTTTTTTTGCAAGTAGCAGAGTGACTATAATGGCTGGTTATTTATTTCTATCTGCAAACATAATCTATTTTTCCAGCATAAGACCTGTACCGATAATTTTGAGTAGCAAGTGGCTCGAATTCATAATACAAGTGTCAAAAAAAGGACAAAGTTGGAAAGCCTGCAAAGGTGATTTCCTGCAATGTTGGCATTGTATCATCTGGCATTTTCCTATCTTTGTGAGGGAAAATCACAGATATGAACTTTTCAGGGATAATACTTGGCGTATCGGCCTTCGTCATCATCGGACTCTTTCACCCCATCGTCATCAAGGCGGAATATTACCTGAGCAAGCGGTGCTGGTGGATGTTTGCGCTTGCCGGCATCGGGTTCTGCATAGCAGCTCTGTTCGTTAAGAGCACAGTAGCATCATCCGTCATCGGCGTTGTCGGGTTCAGTTGCTTCTGGTCCATTCTGGAACTCTTCGAGCAGGAGAAACGCGTCAGGAAAGGATGGTTTCCAGCGAATCCCAAGCGGAAGAAAAATTCGGATTCCAGCACGAAGCAAGAGGCGGAATAGCCAGAGACTGGAGTACGGAACTCAGCTTATGGAATCCGGCCGGACAGTGGTTGCCTGACCTTCCAGTTCCAGAATGATTCCATCGTAGATTCCTATTATCCTATTGTGAATTCTGAATCCAAGAAAAATGCCGATTACGGCACCAATACAGATGCCGCCGATTATCGGTGTCAGCATATCGCTATCCATACCCGTGTGAATGCATTCACCGATAAAGTATCCGACCCATAATACAAAAATGGAGTAATTGATTCTGACCCATTTGAACTGGATACTCTTGCGGCGCTTCATTTCATCCACAAACGACCGGACTGTGCCAGCCGACAGCGAATCTATTTCCACATCGCTGTTTCTCAGCCAGTTGCCAATGTGCATAAACAATAGCCAGACGATGCTGACGATGACAAAAGGCAGCCTGAACTCAAGTTCCGACGAGATGAGGATAATCAGCGGGATGGCCACCAGACAAGCTATGACACTGAACCATTTCTTACCATTGATCTGCCGGATATCCCTTCTCACCGATGACAGTATAAACTTTTCGTTTATTGTGTTCTGGCGGCAGGCCTGCTCTTTAAGGTTGGAATACTGTTCGCGTAACTGACGAAGTTCTTCAGCGATATTGTTTCCCGAATTTTCCATTTTTTTGAGTGATGATTACTTGTTTGACTTCCTTTTCAACTGTTCCTTTATCCGAACGAGACGGACGGAAACATTTCCGGTGGTCATACCGACAATATCAGCTATCTCATCATAGCTCAGGCCTTCGAGCCACAAGAGAACTATACCTCGGTCAAGCAGTCCCAGGCCACTAATCAGGGAATACAGCTGTCGTGTCTGCATAGCCTTGTCATCAGCCCCATCCGCAACATCGATGTTCGGAGTGAGCGGTACCTTCTCACCCCGACGTTTGCGTTTGGTACTGGCATCAATGCAGTGATTGAGGCTGACCCTGTAGATCCAGGTCCTGACGTCCGACTTTCCGGCGAACGAATCAAAATTCTTCCAGAGTTTTACAAGGATGTCCTGCGACAAGTCTTCGATTTCATCTCTGTCGTCAGTGAACATATAGCATACCATATAAATGGTGCTCTTATGTTCAAGAATAGTTCTGGTGAATTGCTGTTCCTTCGAGTCCATCTTTTTCGAATTGTTACACTCATTAGACGGCAATTCATCCGAAAAACAACAAAAATTATTTGCAGCGCCACCAGTCGATGGTAAACAGGTCACTACCCTGCCCTGCAAATTTGAAGCACAGATTGTGGATACCTGTTGGACGCGGCTGGAGTTTTACGGTCTTGGTAACGAAAGCGGTCCTGCCACCGGTCGGGGTTATCTGAACTGTGCCGACAATCGGACCGTTTTCATTATCCAGATGAATCTCGACGGTTCCGTTCTTTTCCGAGCCTACCGACATCTGCAGTTTCCTTGCGCCCTTGCTCCCGAAATCCACTCCGGCTACTGTCAGTGTTTCGCCATCGTCAATATCAGTGACATACATATTGGTTCCCGCCTCTCCTTTCTGAGCCGGCACACTGGCATTCACACGACTGGTTTTCAGTCCGTAGCCCCACTTCATAGTCTCTGCCTCGACGCGGACATACGGATTGAACGGTTTGAGCTGCTCCACGACATTGTCAAGGAAATAGGGAACTTCCTGAATGGTGCCGTCAGCATTATAGTACATCGGAGCCACGCTGACCGAACGCTGCTCGGCGTGGGCAAATGTCTTCAGGTGCATGATATCGTAATTCAGGCCAAACACATAGCTCTGCCCGTTGTACTCGATGATTCCGGGATGATTTCCGCGAGTGCGGACAGTGTGGTCCATAATGTGACCTTTGTATTCCCACGGACCTTCAGGGCTGTCGCTCATAGCATACCCTATTCCTTCGGGACAGCAGGTCGATGCGAACGCCAGATAATAATGTCCGTCATGCTTCCATATCCACGGTCCCTCCTGATAGTCCTTGATTCTGGGATGCTTCACTATCGGGCCTGCAAGCGAAATCATATCCGCACCAAGTTTGGCGGAATACAGATCGGGATTGCCCCAATAGAGATATGCCTGGCCGTCATCGTCTATCAGCACCGTCGGATCGATGTCGTCCCAGTGTTCCTTCTGCCATACCAGCGGTTCGCCGATTGGATCTGTCCAAGGACCATACGGGTTGTCAGACCTGAGGACGCCGATGCCGTGACCGTGTATCGGACAATACATATAGAAATTGCCATCTCTCTGGATGACCTGCTCAGCCCACGCTCCGTTCTTTCCGTCGTAATACTTGAAGTCGTCAAGCGATGCCACTGCACCGTGATCGGTCCAGTTGACCATATCGTCCGATGTGTACAGAAGCCAGTCGAACATCTGGAAGCCACGGGCACCATCCTCATCGTGAGTGGTATATAGGAACACCTTGCCGTCAATGACAACGGGGGCAGGATCGGCCGTGAAACGGGTCTGCACCACGGGCATATTGGCATGCGAATTGAACTGCCACCAATCCAGTACAAAAGGTTTCGGAGTGTCGCATCGGAACACTACGTACAGGTCGTGCACGCCCTCTACAGCGCTGTCAATCAGATATGTGAACGATGCCGTACTGAAACCGGCATTGTCTGTATTTACAGGAACAGTACAGAAAGGAGCACCATCCCTGCTGTCCAGATGGAATTCAATGGTTCCGCTGCCTTTCTGCTCGCCGACAATTACGACCACAGCTTTCTGGCCGCAGTTGCCGAAATCAACGGAGCGCAGCAGCATCCAGTCTCCGTCATCAATGTCGGAGACAAAACGCGCTCCACCACCTGCCGACTTTATCTCAAGTCCGCTATTCTGTGACTGGGACTCAGCTTCTACACGCGAATATGGATTTACTGTGTTCTGAGCAAAACAGGGACTTAAGCCCATAACGGCGGCAAGCGCCAGAATATACAAACGTTTCATAATTATGATTTGACTTTCGTTATCATTTACAATAAAAACTATATGCGCTGCGATACTGATTTCAAACTTATGAAAAATATCCGAATTTCGATGCCGAAGCCCAAGTTTTCTCGCTGAAAAGCTGAAAGTGATGTATCGCAGTAATGCATTCTGCACTGAATGACAGCATTATGTACCGCCTGCGGATAAGTCATTGTCAGTTCGTCAATCTCCGATTTCCAGATTGATGACATAACGATTGTGACGAAAAAATCAACATTTCGACTTGCCCGTTCACAAATAATCGCATACATTTGCCGCCGTGGACTTAAGGTCTGCAAAACATTAAAATCTAATTTTTGAAAAATATGGTGGAAATCAGTCTGCAGCAGCAAACAAGGAAATACGACAGAATATGACAGTAGAGGAAG
>JAZUJU010000079.1:0-3289 GCA_045642985.1 Bacteroidaceae bacterium
CCGCAGTCAAAAAGGCTGTCGGCATAATGCAGTATGTTCCCTTTTGTAATCCATGCGGCTTCGTTGCCACGGGCACCGTGTATCAGATACAAGACCGGATACCGCTGGTCTGAACCCTGATAACCTTTAGGGAGATACACCAACATCCTCCTGCGTGTCGGACCAGGTACACTGCATTCATGATAGGATTCTACGACAGTACCTTCGGGATGGTATGCGGCCTCGATTTCCATAGAAGTCAGCAATGAAGAATTGGAGGAAACTCTAGCCTTGTAGACACTACAGGAACTGAGAATCAGGACAAATGATACCAGGAATAGTGCTCTCTTCATCTGGTCAGGGCTTTTTGATACATTTCGATGAGCGATGTGATTGAGTTCCCGATATCGAATTTCCTTGAGAAGTCCGCATATTCCTGTCCCATAATCTCCCTTTCCCGGGGATGTTCTATCCACCAGTCAATTCTGTCTGCCAGAGCCTTTGCATCGCAGGCGGGGAAGAGGCTTCTTCCGTCGAGTGCGAAGTCGGTTGTGCCTACAAGTTCTGACTGTGAAATAATCGGCACAGTTCCCTCTTTGATCGCTTCGAGACATCCCAGTCCTTCGACCTCCATTTTGGAACAGTGTACATAAAGATATGCTTTCCTGTTGAGCTCTGCCAACTCGCTCGTCGTCAGGAATTTTACGACAGGTGGGTACCGTAGAACCCCTTCGGACACCAGTTCCGAACCGGCCTTCATTATCTTGTCACGATTGACACCATTACCCGCAAAGAATAATTGTATTTCGCCGCTATGACGTGAATAACGCATGGCATCAACAAGCGTCATCTGTTTCTTGACTTCACAGAGCCTGCCTGTTGTGAGAATTAAATAAGGCTTTGTCGAAGGCATGCTTGCCTTTATCGGTTCTGCCGGGATTGTGGTGCCGTTTGAAATTACCTCAAGATTACTTTTGCAGTTGTGTTTTTCAAGCAATTGTCTTACAGCCTGTGTGGGGCACTGGACATAAGAACAGCGATTGAAAAAAGCGTTTATCCAGTTCCTCATCAGAAGGTCGTTGGACCATTTCCATGATGCCAGAGGTAATTCGTTCAGGATGTTCTGTGTGTAGAGATGGAAGGTGCCGACAATCGGTTTTCCCATATTTTCTGCCATTCTGATTGCGTCCTTCTGAAGAAACAGCGGTTCTGTGATGTGGATGATGTCAGCCCATTCCACGGCTTTGCGTATGACCCTGCGGTCCCGTTTTGCATAGCAGAATCCGTTTGCATCGATAATAGGCTGGAATATCGGGAAATGCAGCCTGTCCAACGGAAAATCCGGCTGAGGTACCCCAGTGTCCTTTGATATCCCAGAGAGGAAGCGGGCGTCGATACCTCTTTCCCTAAGATGTTGTACTGTCGTGTTTACTGAAGTGCAGATGCCGTTTCCCGGTATGTTGATGTTGTTTGTAACAAAAAGAATCTTCATCACTAACTCATCCGTTCTTTTATGCAAAGATAGCCTTTTTTCCTCTTTCTGTCAAATTATTTCGTGTTCCGCGAATAAGCTGACATAGAATACTGGATAATATTCATTGTGACAAAACCGATGTGGAGGTTAAACTACGTGATATGGAATGAGTTCCCGATTATTGTAAGTCCAAACAGAATGGTTGCCGGGGCAGAGTCTGACAACTGTTTTTTTTGTAATTTTGCGAAACGTATTTTATTAAACGGATAATAATGAAACCTACATTGTTTGTTCTGGCAGCCGGAATGGGTAGCCGTTATGGCGGTTTGAAGCAGCTTGATACTCTTGGACCGTCAGGTGAGACTATAATGGATTATTCTGTATATGATGCAATCCGCGGTGGATTCGGAAAGATAGTGTTTGTCATCCGCAGGGATTTTGAGGATGATTTTAGAAAACTGGTGTTGAGCAAATATGAAGGACATGTCCAGACTGAGGTCGTGTTTCAGGCTATTGATGATCTGCCTGAAGGTTTTGTATGTCCTTCGGACAGGACTAAGCCTTGGGGAACGAATCATGCTGTGCTGATGGGTAAGGATGTCATAAAGGAGCCTTTCTGCGTCATCAATGCTGACGATTTCTATGGTAGGGACTGCTTCGCTGTTATGGGCAAGTTCTTGTCGGAACTGCCGGACGATGCCAGAAACATATACTCTATGGTCGGATTCAGAGTGGCCAACACACTCAGCGAGAACGGCAAGGTATCACGCGGTGTCTGCGAGGTTAATGAGCAGAATCATCTTACTACAGTTGTGGAGCGTACCGAGATTATCCGTCGGGACGGCATAGTCTGCTACAAGGATGAGGAAAACTGGGTTTCGATTGATGATAATACACCGGTCTCGATGAATGTATGGGGCTTCACTCCTGACTATTTCGAGTATTCGGAAGATTATTTCAAGGATTGGCTCAAGGATAATGTTGCAAAGCCCAAGTCGGAATATTTCATTCCTCTGATGGTAAATAAACTTATCACTGACGGAACGGCAACTGTTGAGGTTCTGGACACTACGTCAAAATGGTTCGGCGTGACATACGCAGAGGATCGTCAGGGCGTCGTCGACAAGATCCGGCAGCTGGTTGATGAGGGTGTCTATCCCGAGAAACTGTTCTGATATCATTCCGTCAGCCCTTATCCTGATTCCGTCCTGTTGGGATATTTATGATTTCTGTTTCCGATCTTAAGGTGGAATTCGCAGCTAGGCCGCTATTCAGTGGCGTGAGTTATGTTGTGAATGACCGCGACCGTATTGCTCTGGTGGGAAGAAACGGCGCGGGCAAGTCCACTATGCTTAAGATTATCGCCGGATTGCAGCAGCCGACTTCTGGAGTCGTTTCCGTACCGAAGGATACTTCTGTCGGTTATCTGCCACAGGTTATGAAACTGACAGATTCCCGTACTGTGCGCGATGAGGTCGAGACCGCTTTTGAAGTGATGCATCAGCTGCAGAACGAAGTAGAGCTGCTGAACGGTCAGATTGTTGAGCGGACGGATTACGATTCTCCCGAATATCAGCGTCTGATAGACCGCTTTACACATGAGAGCGAGCGCCTGCAGATGATGGGAGCCGGTAACTATCAGGCGGAACTGGAACAGACATTACTGGGACTCGGTTTCAGACGCAGCGATTTTGACAGACCTACAAGCGAGTTCAGCGGCGGCTGGCGTATGCGTGTCGAGTTGGCCAAACTGCTGCTAAGCCATCCTGATGTGCTTCTTTTGGATGAGCCTACCAACCATCTTGACATTGAGAGTATTCAGTGGCTTGAGGAGTT
>JAZUJU010000080.1:0-43704 GCA_045642985.1 Bacteroidaceae bacterium
GTCATGGTTCCAGTGTTCAGCGACGTGATGATGTATGTCTCGAATACGTCAATGTGAATTCCCTCACCATGAACCTTGATCTGCAGGACATCATCCGAAAGGTTCCACGTAAAAGATTTGCCGTCACCGTTCTTGTCGAAATATTTACCCGAATGGTCTCCGTTGAACCTGTAATTGAGACCGATTGCCTGACAGGACCATTCTCCATAAAGCAGGCTTTCATCGTAACTCTTTCCTTTATCGTCAACGGCGCCGGTGCAGCTGCATACGGCAATTACAATCAGCATCAGACAAGATGCGAGGACTGACAGACTTTTACCTTTCATAACAGTATAACTATATTGGCTGCGAATATATTAAATTTTCCGATTAATGTCTGTATCAGATACTTTTGTTCCCTTCAATGACAGCCGTAATTGCTGTATGTCCGTTCCAGCATAACGTATCAGCAGATTTTTCAACTGTTTTGTCGCGGTGAAACCGACACTGAATGCCAGATCCTCGTCGGAAATCGACGAGTTCACCGTGAGATGCTCTCTGACATAGGCGACCTTCTTTATTCCGATAAATGTGGAAGGGGACATCCCAGTGCATCTGTGAAGTATCTTGTACACACCCGAACGCTCTTTTGCAAGATCGGAGCACAGATCGTTGATGGAGTACTGCGGATCGGAGATATGTTCCAGAATCAGTGCTTCCATTCTGTTTACCATTTCTTCTTCGCTCTGCGTCTTCCGGACGGAGTTGGTAAAGTCAAGCGGGCTTTCCTGTATGAGGTTTGCATCGCCGTCGTCGATACGGCTCAAATAGTCGGCCTTAGGCGGCTTTCCCACGAATACTCCGACATCGTCCGGCTTTTCAATCCTTTTCTGCTTTGAATAGATGCAGATGCACAGGTTGAGAGCCAGCAGCAAAGCGTTAATGACTGTGAGAATGACTGTCCCGCTGAGGAGACCTGGCAGGGAGAATGCTGCCGCAGAAACTAAAATTTTACCTTTCATAATATGTTTTTTAAGGTTTAGACTAGCGTCCTATGGTTTTGACAATGCAAAAATACCTTTTTATTTGATTGAAGCCTACAATAACTTTGAGTATCTTTGCAAAAAATATACTGACAATGTATAGGAACACGACTTGCGGGGAGTTGAGACTCTCCGACTGTGGCAAAGAGGTTACTCTGGCCGGCTGGGTGCAGAGAACCCGAAAAATGGGTGGTATGACATTCGTCGATCTGCGTGACCGCTATGGTATCACCCAGCTAGTGTTTGACGACCGGACAGATGCCGCGCTCTGCGAGCAGGCTAGCCGCCTCGGCCGCGAGTTCGTTATTCAGATAAAGGGTGTCGTGTCGGAACGTTCGAGCAAGAACCCTAAGATGCCGACCGGTGACATTGAAATTACCGTTAACACGCTCAATGTAATCAATGCGGCCCTGACCCCTCCGTTTACCATAGAGGATGAGAGTGACGGCGGCGATGACATTCGCATGAAGTACCGCTATCTCGATCTCCGACGCAGCTGCGTACGCAAGAATCTGGAGCTCCGTCACAAGATGGTGATGGAAATCCGTAAATTCTTGGATGATAGGAACTTTTTGGAAGTCGAGACCCCTATACTGATTAACTCCACACCCGAAGGCGCACGCGACTTCGTGGTCCCGTCAAGGATGAATCCCGGTCAGTTCTACGCTCTTCCCCAGAGTCCACAGATTCTCAAGCAGCTTCTGATGGTGTCGGGCTTTGACCGCTATTTCCAGATTGCCAAATGCTTCCGCGACGAGGATCTCCGCGCTGACCGTCAGCCGGAGTTCACGCAGATTGACTGCGAGATGTCGTTCGTGGAGCAGGAGGATATACTCGAGGTGTTCGAGGCTATGGCGAAGCATCTGTTCAAGTCCATCCTTGGCATTGAAATGAGCGCTCCGTTCCAGCGCATGACCTGGCAGGATGCGATGAAGTACTACGGCTCGGACAAACCGGATCTCCGCTTCGGAATGACCTTTGTAGAGCTGATGGACATAATGAAGGGGCAGGGCTTCCCGGTATTTGACAGCGCCGCTTACATCGGAGGTATCTGCGCGAAGGGTGCAGCCACATATACACGCAAGCAGCTTGACCAGCTGACAGAATATGTCAAGCGTCCTCAGGTAGGCGCCAAGGGAATGGTATATGCCCGCGTTGAGGCTGACGGTACGGTCAAGTCAAGTGTGGACAAGTTCTATTCTCAGGATGTACTCCAGCAGATGAAGGCCGCATTTGCAGCAGAGCCGGGTGATCTGATTCTGATTCTCAGCGGTGACGATGCGATGAAGACCCGCAAGCAGCTGTCGGAACTCAGACTTGAGGTGGCCCGTCAGCTTGGCCTTAGGGACAAGAGCAAGTTCGCTTGTCTCTGGGTGATTGACTTTCCGATGTACGAGTGGAGTGACGATGAGAACCGCCTGATGGCAATGCACCATCCGTTCACCAGCCCGAAACCCGAGGATGTTCCGCTTCTGGAGACTGATCCCGAAGCTGTGCGCGCCAATGCCTATGATATGGTAATCAACGGCATCGAGGTGGGCGGCGGCTCCATCAGAATACACGACAGCAAACTGCAGGCTACGATATTCAAGGTCCTCGGCTTCACACCTGAGCAGGCTCAGGAGAAATTCGGCTTCCTGATGAATGCCTTCAAGTTCGGCGCGCCTCCTCACGGAGGACTTGCATTCGGTTTGGACCGTTTCGTCAGCATATTTGCAGGGCTTGACAGCATACGTGACTGCATCGCATTCCCAAAGAACAATGCCGGTCGTGACGTGATGCTGGACGCTCCGGGAAAACTAGATCAGGTCCAGTTTGATGAACTGCATCTCAAGGTGGATTTTCCAGAACAGATGTGATAACAGGCGGGTCTGGCATGATTTGTCAGACCCGCCTTCCAATTTATATAATATGGAAAAGAGGTTCCTGTGGTTGATCAGCCTGCTGCTTTGGGCATCAATTCCGATATCCGGCCAGAATACGACGGCCGGAATAACCGGTAGCGTCCGAAATGCCGACGGACCGCTTGAAGCTGTGAGCATACAGATAGTCAATCTTGAGCACGGCGGAAACTACGGAACCACGACCAACAGGTACGGTATATATTCGCTTTCCGGTCTGAAGCCTGGCGAGTACGATGCAGTCTTCAGTTTCATAGGTTACCGTACGCTCAGAGTTGACAGCATCAGGCTGTCTCTGGGCGAGGAGTATCGTCTCGATGTGGAACTTGCTACGGATAACAATCTGCTTGATGATGTCGATATCTCGGCGGAGTATTCGCACTTTGACGAGACCAGAACGGGCCAGACATATAGCATCAGGAACGAACGTCTTGAACTGCTGCCGTCAATCGGACGCAGTCTGACAGACTATTCCCGCCTGTCAATATACAGTGGTCAGGACAATGCGATGGACGGCCGTGACGGACGTCTGACAAGACTTACAATCGACGGTGCCGGACTCAGCAACAGTTTCGGACTGTCATCTGCCCTGCCGGGCGGGGGCAATCCCGTATCGGTCGATGCGATAGACGAGGTGCAGGTGGTGATAGCTCCGTATGATGTCCGTCAGAGCAATTTCACCGGTGGCGGAATCAACGCGGTCACAAAGTCCGGAACCAACACTTTCAAGGCTTCTGCTTATGTCTATCATACCAATGAGCATCTGCGTGGCAACAGCGTTGGCGGCAATAGTCTTGGTGACAGGAAGACCGAAGCGAAATCAATCTACGGACTGACTTTGGGAGGCCCGATAATACGTGACCGACTGTTCTTCTTTGTGAATGGGGAACTGGAGCGCAGACCCGGACCTATTTCCGAATGGTCATTGTCACAGGACGGCAGGGGGGATGGTGCAGCTCAGGTCAGCCGTGTGACGCAGGCTGATATGGACCGCTTTTCTACCGCACTTTCAAAATACGGATACAACGCCGGAACTACTGACCTTTCGGATGGGGGACTGACCAACGGCAAGATTCTTGCACGTCTGGACTGGCGGATTTCGGACAATCATGACCTGATGGTCCGCTACAACTATACTGAGAACAAGGACTGGTATGTACCCAACAACACGAGTACTGTCGGTACCAAAGCTGCATCGAACCGCGTCTCAATGAATGCGTATGCCTTCAGGTCGAACTGCTATTCGATAAACGATGTGGCCTGGTCAGCTGTCGCAGAACTGAACAGCAGGGTAGGTGGAGGAACCAACAGACTGCTGCTGACCGTTTCGAATGTGTCAAACAGCCGTGGGACGGATTCTGAAGAGTTTCCGCATATTGACATCTGGAAGGATGGTGATGCCTTTATGAGCGCAGGATATGAACTGTTCTCGCATACGGGCAATCACACCTATACATACAGCGCCAGTGACCATTTCCGTTGGGTCATCGGTCATACCACAGCCACTGCCGGACTGGAGTATGAACTTGTCAGCGCGAATACCAGCTATATGTCATACGCGTCCGGGTATTACAGATATTCTTCGATCGAAGACTTTGAAAGCTCTGCCGCTCCGGTAGCTTTCGGATATACCTACGGCTATGAGGACAATGACGATTCCTCGTCCCGAAGTACTGTCGGCCGGGGGTCGGCCTTTGTTCAGGGTGAGACCCGAATCGCTGACCGCCTGCAGCTTACGTACGGACTGAGGGCGGATCTGACAGGCTATAGCAGTGAGATTTTCACCAACAGCACTTATCTGGGGCTGGATTGGAGCCGTCATTTCTATGCCGATTCGGAGAACGTGCCGTCAGGGTGGCAGTCTCCGAGATTCAACACCGGACGCTGGCCGTCAGCTTCGGTACAGCTTTCTCCGAGACTCGGCTTCAACTGGGATGTCAGCGGGAACGGCAACATTGTGATACGAGGCGGTACCGGACTGTTTGCCGGACGAATGCCTATGGTATTTCTGACCAATATCCCGAATTACAGCAATATGCTGCAGAATACCGTCGCTGTGACCAGTGATGCTGACGGTTTCCTGTCAGGCCTGTCTGGCAATTTCATTTACCGCGAAAAGGAACTTAGAAACTACCTTGCGGAAAGGGGATATCCGATGGTTTCAAACCCGAATGCTCCGCTGAAAAGTGCATCCATCTGTGGAGTTGAGGAGAATTTCAAACTGCCGCAGGTACTGAAGGCGTCACTTGCTGCAGACTGGACAGTACCGTTCAGTTTCCCGGCAACCATTAGCATCGAGGGCCTGTTTGACAAGGATATCAATGCCGTATGCTCGAGAAATTACAATGTGCTGAACGAAGGCGATTTCGAGCATTTCGCCGGAACTGATTCAAGAACGGACTACAGGAAAGTCAAATCAGGTTCCGGCTCATCTCCCTATGTATATGACAATGTCACGGGAGGTGCAATGATGATATGCAATACATCCAAGGGGTATTCGTGGTCTGTCGCTGCAACTGCCGTAATTGAGCCGGTACGTAATCTGAGGATGGAGCTTTCGTACATCCATCAGGACACCTGGTCAATGTCTGATATGACAGGCTCCTCTCTGTTCTCTACATGGAAGAACATCGCCGCTGTGAATAATCCGAACGATGATGTGCTGAGGCGTTCAGCATATTCCATTCCGGACCGTGTGGTTGCGTCAGCCACTTACTCTGTAAGTCATGGCAGACGTTTCTCCACTTCAGCGGGCCTGTTTTACAGCGGAAGCAGGAGCGGCCGTTTCAGCTATGTATGTACGAACGATATGAATGGGGACGGATTCAACAATGACCTTATTTATATACCTGCATCCGAGGATGACATCCGATTTGTTGATAACGGCAAATACAGCGCTGCCGAGCAGCGGAAGGCTTTCTGGAATTTCGTATGCGGCGATTCGTATCTGAGCCGCTGCAAGGGAGAGTATGCCGGTGCAAACGAAGCTCTGACACCGTGGCTGAACCGCTTTGACATCCGTCTTACAGAGACTATGAGAATAGGTAAGGGCAGAAACTCGCACAGGATACAGCTGTCAGTTGACCTGATGAATGTCGGAAACCTGCTGAACGACAGCTGGGGTGTGCAATACACTCCTTCGGGCTGCAATGACGGCAAAATTCTGAACTATGTCGGTACGGATGCCGCCGGCGTGCCGCTGTACACTCTTTACAGCGATTCGGAGGGCCTGCTGAAAGATGCATTCAGACCTCTTCAGAGTACAGACAACTGCTGGTATCTGCAGTTCGGCCTGAGATACATTCTGAACTGATCAGTGTGTGAGGCTGATCATATAGCTCACTTTTGCTGATATGGATGAACTGGCTGAACGTGAGAAGAAATCCTTCTTGGTGCTGTAGAATATGTCGGACAGTCCGAAATAGTAGCGCCCCTCGATTGCAAAGTTGCCGATACCGGTTTTGAACTCAATGCCCAAACCTCCGGAAATTCCATATTCGAACTTCCGCTCAATCGGTTTGCCATACTGCTCTGTGACATTATTAGGACGATGGGAAGGATCCCAAGGGTCTTTGCCTCCGTATGTCTCTTTGTCATTCAACAGAAATCCTATCTGAGGACCGATGTTCAGGAATCCCTGTACGCCACGGGCTTCGCGTCCGATTCCGAGATGGGCAAAGAACGGCACTTCGATATAGTTCAGCCTGCGCTGGTATTCGTTGCCGCTCTCGTCATCAATCAGTTCGTTCCATCCACGCTGGACAAAGTTGCACTCCATCTGTGCGCCGCAAACCAGAAAGAAGAACTTTTCGCTGGTGTACCTTGCCGTGAATCCGAAGGTGTTTCCGAGATAGAACTGCTGGCGGATGCTGGGCGTGAAACTCACGTTCGAAGTGTTGGCACCAATGCCGCCTCCGATTGCGAACTCCTTTCGCGGAGCTCCTATCTGGGCTGACAGTACAGTAGGCATCAATCCCAGCAACACTGTCATAATTGTTATGTGCAGCGCGTTCCGTTTCATCGGCCGATTCATTCAATCTGCTCCTTTCTTATCTTGTATTCGTCAGACAGATGTATGAGGAATACGTTATGGTTCACGTATGCTCCGGTCAGGCCCGAACGCTGGAACCGGAATCCCATCTGGATGGGCTCAAAGCGGAAATAGCCGAAATTCTCAGGCAGCCTGTCGCCGTGCTTCTGAAGATTGTTCAGAAAAAACAGTGCTGTGTCGTATCCGTATGCGGCATAGTTGGGGTAAGACTGCATCAGCTGGCGGCTGAAAGCATGTCTGAAATCTGAATCGAACAGAACGGTCTCGCGTTGTCTGTTGTTCATGTAGAACCAGCTGTAGAACCATGTGTCCACCTCGAACAGTTCGTCCATGTGGTCGTATGCGTATGCCTGATATTCGGGATATCCCAGAAGATGTGTTTCGATTGCAGCATCCTTCTCTCGGGTAACGAGCTGCAGTACTGGAAGGACCGAACCCAATTCGCCTCCTGTGCTGTTGTTAAGCACGAATATGTTGGGACGCGTAGCGGAAAGCGTGTCAATCAGACTGTATGCTATGGAGTCAACATCGAAATCCATTCTGAAATTGACATAGCTGTTTCTGGTCCTGTCCAATTCGCTGCGCAGCTGGCTGACCAGTTCGCTGCCCTGACTGTTGTCGGTGCTGATGAAGATGAACTGCGGCTGCCTGTATTTTTTCAGAAGAGACTTCACAACTTCCTGAACCATATATGACTGCGGCGTCGTCAGCTGATAGACATACCTGTTCGATGAGAGCGACTCGTCTTCGGAGTTGAGCGGCAGTACCAGTGGAATCTGGTTCTCTCTGGCGAACACGGCGGCTTCAGCAACGTGGCGCTCATATTTCGGACCGAAGATTATGTCCATATTGGCCATTTCATCGCGTGCCAGGATGGATGATATTGATTTGTTCCCACTCCCGGTGTCATATACGTGCAGGCTGATGGACTTGCCGGCCTGCTTCTGCTTGTCAATGGCCAGAAGCATTCCCTGATAGAACTCCACCATCTTGCGCTGGTTCTGGGTTTGTCCGTTGTCGAGCTCGAACGGCATAATAAGTGCCACCTCAAGAGATTTGGACTCCGGCTTTTCAACTTCCTGTACGAATGCGTCGGCACTGTCAGCTGCCGGTTCTGCAAACAAAGCAGCCATGTCAATTGTCTGAGGCTCAGGCGTAATCTCCTGAACGTATATGGAGGGGACGGTTTCCTCTTCTGCCTGATTTCTGTCCTTTTTCTTCTTTCGGCTGTCTTTGTCTCTGACTTCGGTCTGAGGAATGTTCAGAATGTCACCGGTCTTGAGTTTCTCGTATTTGAGCTGCGGATTCGCTGCAATCAGTTCACTCTGGGATATTCCGTATTTTTTGCTTATCTTGTAGATTGTCTCCTTTTTGGTAACCGTATGCGTCATCATCTCCGGCTGTCGCGCAGCAGTCTGAACTTTCTCCCCGACGGTCCCCTTCTCATCGGTTGTCTGAATCATTCCTGATGTGGGAATGAGGAGTGACTGACCTGCCTTCAGCCCGCTCTCTCTGACACCGGGATTGGCATTCAGTATGGCATCGACTGTAGTACCGTAGCTCTTTGCAAGGCTGTAAAGCGTCTCTCCAGCCTGTACGGTATGAGACTTTGGAGCAGAAGCGTTATTTGTCGGAATCCTGAGCTGCTGACCGGTCTTGATAACCTGATCGCTGCCGGGGTTGAGCGCTATGATGTCAGCTTCTGTCACTCCGTATAGTCTTGAGATGGAGTACAGACCCTGACCCTGCTGGACAGTATGCAGGGTGTATCCGGACTCCTGTGCAAGGATAGGAGATGACAGTGCAAGGCACAGAATCAGTACGGAGAATATGTTTCTTGACATACAAACCCAATATATTAGGTGAAATCACGTTAACTAACAAGACGCGAAGTTAGTGAAAACTGCGGGTTAAAGCAAAAAAAACGCTAACTTCGCGACTGGGAACGACAATACCCGCGATTATATCGTATGACAAGGAAACTGATACTGTCTATTGCTTTGTTTCTGACGATGGCTGCATCTGCGATGGAGGCTCCTAAAACGGCTGCCTATGTGGTCATTTCCGACAGGACTGGGAATGTCGATACGGTACGTGTCGGCTCAAGCGCATCCACATCGTACGAAGCTCCGCTCCAGGTCAGCTTCCACGCTGGAATAACCGATGTTGAGCCGGGGCAGGAGGTGTTCTGCGAGTGGCGTGTCGTCCGGAAGTTCGATGATGAGGGGACTCCGAGCGAAGAGGAGTACCTTGTCCGCAGGGAACCGGATCACGATTACGAGTTCCAGGATGACGGTACATTCACCGTCAATTTCGCCTATTCATATACCGACGGGAGCGGAAGTGCCATACCTGGAGATGAGCAGCCGCCGCTCTCATTCTCCATAGATGTGTCGGACCTGTATGTCCCGAACGCATTCTCTCCTAACGGGGACGGCAAGAACGATGTGTTCAAGGTGCGTGTCAAGTCAATAGTCTCCTTCCACATGGTCATTTTCAATCGATGGGGGAAAATTGTGGCGTCCGGCGACCAGAACTCTCTCGAATACGAGGCCGGTGACGACAATAACGGATATTATATATGCTGGGACGGCACTTCAGGAGGTGATGTGGTTCCTGACGGAACATATTTCATCAATATCGAGGCTGAAGGGGCAGGAGGACGGCACTACACCAGAAAATCCGATATCAATATCCTCACCGGACTCGGCCTGGATGATAAATAGTGTCTGATGATGGAGGATGAGTCTCGAAAGATCAGCGTAATCGGCGCAAGGGCGAACAATCTCAAGAACATCGATGTGGATATTCCGCACAAGTCTCTCACAGTGGTGACTGGTCTGAGCGGAAGCGGCAAGTCGTCACTGGCGTTCAATACCATTTATGCCGAAGGGCAGCGACGGTACATCGAGACATTCTCTTCGTACGCACGTAACTTTCTGGGAAATCTGGAGCGTCCTGATGTGGACAGAATATCGGGACTGAGTCCGGTCATATCCATTGAACAGAAGACCACGAACCGCAATCCGCGCTCTACGGTCGGCACCGTCACCGAGGTCTATGACTATATGCGACTGTTGTTTGCCAGGGCAGGTGAGGCCTATTCGTACCTGTCCGGCATGAAGATGGTCAAATATACAGAGGAACAGATACTTGATCTGATTTTCTCGGACTATGACGGACAGCGTATCTATGTGCTGGCTCCACTGGTCCGCAACCGCAAGGGACACTATAAGGAACTGTTCGAAAGTATACGCCGCAAGGGCTATCTGAATGTCCGCGTGGACGGCGAGATGCGCGAGGTGAAGCCCGGGATGAAACTGGACCGCTACAGGAATCACGACATTGAGGTCGTCGTCGAGAAACTGGTGGTCGCTGACAAATACCGCGGCCGTCTTCAGAACGCCGTCGAACTTGCTATGAAGCAGGGGGATGGCCTGATTATGATACTGTCGTCGCCTAAGGATGTGATTCCCGGCGTATCAGGACAGGGCGTGCTGCATCACTACAGCCGTCGGCTGATGTGCCCGGTGACCGGACTGTCGTACAGCGAGCCGGCACCGCACAATTTCTCGTTCAATTCACCTCAGGGATACTGCCCGCGCTGCAAGGGTCTCGGTCAGGTATCTCTGGTTGATGTTGACAAGGTTATACCTGACCGCTCTCTATCAGTGCGCAAGGGTGCGATAGCTCCTTTGGGTCCGTTCAAGAATACGCTGATATTCAGGCAGATAACGGCTTTGCTCCAAAAATACGAATATACTTTGGATACTCCGATGTCCGAGATTTCGGACGATGTCATCGATGAAATCCTGAACGGTAGTCCGGAGCGCATCAAGGTGCAGATAACAGGTATTAACAGCGAGGCTGATGCCGTATTTATGGAGTATGACGGAATAGTTAAGTATATCCGAACCCTTCAGCAGCAGACTGACCTGAGTGCCGCCGAACAGAAGTGGGCCGATCAGTTCGCTGTGACCGCTGAATGTCCGGAATGTCATGGGGCAAGACTCAAGAAAGAGTCACTTCATTTTCTGATTGACGGCAGGAACATACACGAACTTTCGTCGATGGATATTTCGGAACTGCTGGAATGGACAAAGACCGTCGAGGAGAGGCTTTCGGATCGTCAGCGTGCCATATCGTCCGAGATTCTGAAGGAGATACGTACCCGTCTTCAGTTTATGATGGACGTGGGGCTCGACTATCTGTCGCTTAACCGTCCGGCAGAATCACTTTCCGGAGGAGAGGAGCAGCGCATACGTCTTGCCACTCAGATCGGCTCCAAACTGGTGAATGTGCTGTATATACTCGACGAACCCAGCATCGGTCTGCATCAGAGGGATAACATCAAACTGATTAATTCGCTCAAGTCGCTGCGCGATGTGGGCAACACCGTTCTGGTGGTGGAACATGACCGTGATATGATGCTTGCCGCCGACAAGGTCATCGACCTCGGTCCCAAGGCGGGACGTCATGGGGGCGAGGTCGTGTTTGCCGGAACTCCGGCCGAGATGCTGCGTTCCGATACTCTGACCGCGAATTACCTGAATGGCAGGTTCGATACCTGCGCGCCCGGCAGGGTGTGCCGTCCCGGGAACGGTCACAGTATAGTGCTGCGCGGATGTCGTGGCAATAACCTGAAGAATGTCGATGTGGAGTTCCCGCTCGGCAGGCTGATTTGCGTGACGGGCGTTTCGGGCAGCGGCAAATCGTCGCTGGTCAACGAGACGCTGCACCCGCTCCTGTCGCAGAAGTTCTACCGTTCGCTGAAGGAACCTCTGCCGTACGACAGTGTCGAAGGGCTCGAATTCATCGATAAGGTTGTCGATGTCGACCAGTCGCCTCTAGGTCGTACTCCGCGTTCAAATCCGGCCACGTACACCGGCGTGTTCAGCGATATACGCTCGCTGTTTGTGGAACTGCCTGAATCTAAGATCAGAGCGTACAAGGCCGGCCGTTTTTCGTTCAATGTGAGCGGAGGACGGTGCGAAGCTTGCGGAGGGAACGGCTACAAGACAATTGAAATGAATTTCCTGCCGGATGTGATGATTCCGTGCGAAGCCTGTCACGGCAAGAGATACAACAGAGAGACGCTTGAGGTGCGTTTCAAGGGCAAGTCCATAGCCGATGTGCTGGATATGACAATCAATATGGCTGTCGAATTCTTCGAAAATGTACCGTCAATCCTTAACAAAATCAAGGTGCTGCAGGAAGTCGGGTTGGGATATCTCAAGCTCGGACAGCCGTCGTCAACGATATCCGGCGGCGAGAGCCAGCGCGTGAAACTGGCCACGGAACTGGCAAAGCGCGATACCGGCAGGACCATATACATTCTTGACGAGCCTACTACAGGACTGCATTTCGAGGATATCAGGGTTCTGATGAATGTCCTGAACCGTCTGGTTGACAAGGGTAATACGGTCATCGTAATTGAGCATAACATGGATGTGATAAAGCAGGCGGACTGGATTATTGATATGGGACCGGAAGGAGGTCGTGGCGGCGGTATGATTGTCTGTCAGGGTACTCCTGAACAGGTGACTTCATCCGGCGTAGGCTATACTTCACACTTTTTGGCCGAGGAACTAAAACGACAGGGCAAATGACCGGTGACATCGTCCCCGGACTGATGGAAATGTCCGCTGAAACCGCCGATTTCATAAGGGAACATCGCAATGACGATGTCCGCAGGCTGGCATTGGGACATCATCCTGCAGGCGTTGATATCAGAACTGCTCTTGTGCAGATATCCGGATATCAGGCTGCGTTGGAAAAGTTACCGGAGTGGGCTGCAACGGATGGGGTGCTGTGGCCGCCACATTTGTCTATGGAACAATGTACCAGTCAGATACTGGCGCAGTATAAGTCTTCGATTGTCTCGGAACTGCTCGATCCCGGTTTTTCTCTGGCAGATCTGACTGGTGGACTTGGGGCTGACTGCCTGTATCTTTCAAAAATGGCCGGGGATGTCTTCTACAACGAATTGAATCCTGAACTGTGCGCGCTGGCGCAGCATAACCTGCCGCTGTTGGGCTGCAGCCGGCTGACGGTCAGCAATACAGATGCCGAAAACTTTATCGCCAGCCATTCCTGTGACCGCTTCGGAATGCTCTATATCGATCCGGCGAGACGTTCGGCTGCCGGTCACAGACTTGTTTCGCTGAAAGACTGTCAGCCCGATGTCACGCTGCTGCAGGACAGGATGACCGCAATGGCCGATTTCGTTATGGTCAAGATGTCTCCTATGCTTGATATACGGGTCGCGCTGTCTGAACTCAGGAATGTAAGACAGTTGTGGGCGCTTTCGCTTTGCGGCGAGTGCAAGGAACTTCTGGCTGTGCTTGATTCGGATTTTTCCGGTGAAACCGAGATACTTGCAGTTAATGTAAATGCAGACGGTACATGCAACGAAACTCTCCGTTCACCCTTGAGTGCGGAGCTCAGGCTGCCTCTTCCTACGGTTCCCGAAGACAGACTCGTACCAGGCACTTTTTTGTACGAGCCGTTTCCCGCTTATATGAAGAGCGGCCTTTACAGGACAATGTGCCTGAAATATGGCGTCCGGCAGTTGTCTGCCGATTCACATCTGTTCTTTTCTGACGTTCCTGTTCCGTCTTTTCCCGGCAGGGGATTCCGCATCAGTTCTGTGGTCCAGTCCGGCAGACGTCAGTTGGGTGAACTGTTTTCCCTATATCCGCAGGCTAACATTGCTGTGCGGAACTTCCCGATGACTGTCGATGAAATCCGCAGAAGGTACAAGGTACGTGACGGCGGAACCTGCTATATGTTCGCATCGACCTCGGCAGACGGAAACCGTCTTGTCTTTGTGACTGAACGTGTCTGATTTTCCACCTGTCAGTCCTTCCTGCGGCACAGCTCCCTGAAATCGCAGTATTCGCAGGACTTCGCAATGTCTGTCTGGGTGAAAGGGATCTGGCGGCAGAACATTTCCGATATCGTCGTCTTGAGCCTGTCCTCGTATTCATTGAGCTGGTTCGCGGCAAAGTCCGTTATCGGTGTGCCGTCCATCTTCAGATAATGTCCTTCTGCATCATCTTTGTCGGAATCGCGTATATAGACTAGAGCCGGGGCCAGTTTCTTGTCTCGGAATTCCTTCTGATAATGCATCAGCGTGGCATAGTAGAAGGTCTGCAGCGCATATTTGCGTCTGTTCTTGCCGGGAGTAAACAGATCGTCGATACTCTTGGGATTGTCCTCGATATGGCCGGTCTTGTAGTCGGCTATGCGATAGATTCCATCCTTGAAGTCTATTCTGTCTATTCGTCCGTTTATCCTTACCGCAAGTATGCCGCCTTCCGATTCCGCATCGGGAACAGACAGTATGTGGCTGTATCCGGAAGCCTCACTGCCCTCATATCGGAACGGGGCATAGCTAATGTCTCTTTTCAATACGCGGATAAGGTATTTGTGAATGACCTCGAAATTGATGGACTGTGTGCCGTCATACTCTTCGGGATTTACATCCCTGCCCTTGAACAGTTCATTCCTGAACGCCTCACGGACGAATGATTTTGTCCTGGTCTTATCCTTGACCAGTGATTCCAGAGCATCAGAACTGATTATCCTCCCTTCGCAGTTTTCGGCAAGCCAGTTGTAGGTAAGCTCGGCGCTGAGGTGGAACAGACTTCCGAATTTGGCGGCATCGATTTCCTCGGGATTGTCCTCTTTGGCTGTTATCCCCGCTATGTACTTGAGATAGAACTGATACTTGCAGTCTATGTAACAGTTGAGGGCGGATGGCGAAAGGTAGTTCTTTTCGCTGAGTGTACTGTCGAACAGCCGGTGAAGCTGGGATATGACTGCATCGTCCTTTCCGGCGCTCAGTGGGTTTTGTCCGTCCTGCTCGCTGTGGTCCGACTCCAGTTTGATACGGTCAATCTCCCTGCCTCCGGCCATAAGCTGAAGCAGATATCTTGACATCTGTCCGCTACCTGTTCCCGAATCGCTTGCGTTGCCGTTGAACACCATCGTAACCTGTTCGGCCCGTTGCAGCAGATGATGGAAGTTGTACGCAGCCACTGCGCTCTTCTCCTTAAGGGTCGTAAGCCCGAACGCGTTGCGCAGACTGTATGGGATGAATGATGGCGCTCCTGCGGCAGCCGGCAGTATCCCTTCGGACGCTGAGAGCAACAGCACACGTCTGAAATCGAGATTTCGGGTCTCTATCATTCCCATAATCTGCATTCCAATGACAGGTTCGCCGTGGAATGGAATCGAAGTGGTGGAGATGACCTTGCGTATCAGGTGGCACAGCATATCGGTGCTTACGTCAAGAGAACCGTCCTCGATCAGCGTCCTGAAACGGCTGACGGATGTGTAGACCCGGTATACGCCTTCGCTGTAGAGCGGCTGGAAGAGAGTGTCGTCATTGTCGGCTTTCAATGTTGGAGCCAGCATTTTCAGTACCGCCAGAAGATTGTCCGTCAGCGTCAGATTATCCTGACATTCTGCGAACAATAGACTGAGCGCTTCATCCGCACGAAGGTCGTCAGCGCTCGGATAAGTCTGTCTCTCATTGCGCAGAGCTGCATAGACTTGGGCTGCCTTGGACGAGATTCGTGATGTCAGAGGATTGTTCAGCACTTTTCCTGCCAGGGCTATTGTCAGACGCCTGCTGTCTTTCATCAGGCTGCGCTGAACATCGAGCAGCGAGATGACAAATCCGCTCAACGGGATGGCACTGAGCGGGAAACCCATCGTAATGTTGACATCACTGGCCTTTCCGTCCGGAATGGAGTGGAGGAGCGGCTGGAGCAGTCCGCTGTCGCACAGCACTACTGCGGTATCCTTGTCGACCGTTTCCGTATCCGGCGTCTGTTCAAGCCATTTTGCCACATATCGTGCCTGGGCGTTATCGGTAGAGGTCTCGACTATGGTCAGCTTCTTGTCGGAATTTATGTTGTCGAAGTGACTGTCAGGAAGTCTGTTGGGGAATTCGGAAAGGTTGTCTCGCACGAACAGACCGGCTTCGGCCGCAGGGTCATCGACATAACTTCTGTCATAATCCCAGTAGAACAGGGCCTTGCCTGCATCCTGCAGGATGTGAAACAGCTTTTTCTCTGCCTTGTCAAGACTGTTGAATCCCACAAATGCAAATGTGCGGCCGTTCAGACTATCCAGCCATTCGGGACTTTCCACGACATCACGCTGAAGCATTCCGTCATATGCTGTGCCGGCCGAGCGGAGTTCTTCACGGAATTTGCGGTAAATCGGCCCCAGGGCACTCCATATACTGATGTACTTTCTCTTAAGTTCGGTGTCATGGCCTTTGAATCCGTCAAAGAAGCTCTTCAGAATTTTCTCCTGATCCTCGCTGAGAAACGGACAGCCTTCAATCTCCTTGTGATTCTGCAGACAGGTGAACAGGGCCTGAGCATCGGCCAGGTTGCGGTCCAGATCGTCAAAATCGCCCAGCATAAGTTCTCCCCATCCCCAGAAACTGTCAAGAGTCTCTTCGCAGTGCAGTTCGGCCCGGTATATCCTGTATAGCATTGCGACGGCTTTGTAACGGTCAACCGGCTCCTGATCGGTGAGCGACTGGAACAGTTCGTCAATCGTCATATAACCGGGCGACCACATAGGTCTGTCATAAGCAGCGGAGAGGTATTCGTCGAAGAATAGGCGGGCGCGCCTGTTGGGAAATACGACGGTTATGTGCGACAGACCCTTCTGCGGATCGGCGTAGTTTTCCAGCAGGTCCCTGGCGGTCAGTTCAAGAAAATGTTCCATTTCAGCAACTCGTTATTTTGTTGGAATATGGATACCAGACATATCCCTTTATGTTCTTAAATCCCATTTCGTCAAGGAGCTCCATATACTCCTGCACCTGATGCAGATGCTCCTCGTCGGCCTTGCCGAACTTATAGTCTACGACAATGGTTTCCCTGTCGTCAGCCATTACTCTGTCGGGCCTGCGTCTGAACAGTCGGCCGCCTTTGCGGAACAGGACGGATGTCTCGTTGAAAAGAGTCCAGTGCCCGTCGAACCATCGCGCGATTTCGGGAATGCGCATTGCCCCGTGAAGCAGACTGCTGACCGATTCCGCCCTTTTCCGGCTTTCGATGACGCCTTGTGCCAGCATACTGCGTACGGCCCGGTCAATGTCGTTCTCTGTCCCGATCATCGAGAGCAGCTGGTGTAGCAGTTTGCCGTTGTTGATATACTCCTCCTGCGGAGTCCCGCCATTTTCAGAATCTTCGCCGGCTGCAGCAAAGCGCAGCGATTCGCCGGACTGCCTGAACGAAGCCCTGATTCCATACGATTTCATCTGGATATCCTCCTGTCTGCCAGTCGGCACAAACGGGTTGTCGGATGATTCGATTTTCTTTTCATCTGTAGACGGCATCATAGTTCCGGTCTCATATTCCAGAAAGCCGTCTGCAGTGAGTGTGCTGTCATCCATACGCCCTAGGCAGTTCCGGAGTATCTTGTCAATCGTTCTGACACTGTCCGTTCCGCTGGCTGGAGGGGGAGTGGAGCCGAGAATGACCAGATTGCAAACCGGACGTGTCAGTGCCACATAGAGAATGTTCAGGCTGTCAACCATCTGTTTTCCGGTTTCCTCCGTATATTCCTTCTTGAAAATGGAGTTGGACAGCGATTCCTTGCAGTCAACAGACACCAGCGGCATACCGGAGTAGGGCTCTTCAAGCGGCTCGCACCATATACGGCCTTTTGATGAGAACAGTTCCCATTCGCAGAATGGAACGATAACCGTATGGAATTCCAGACCTTTGGACTTGTGTATGGTCATCAGACTGATGCTGTCAGTACTGTCACCCGGAATTGTGAGCGAACAGAGACGTTCGTCCCAGGCTGTGACCAGATCGGCCAGGTCAGACGAGTTCCGTGTCGCGAAGTTTCTGACGGTATCCATAAAGAAGAGTACGTATGCGTCCTGGCCGGCTATCCTGTCCAGCTGCATGGTCTTGTAAATGTACTCGACAAGTTCGTACATAGGGATGTTCTTCAGCGTCTCGCGTCCGCACATGCCGACGGGCAGCAGGGAGAGCGGATCGTTGCGGAAGATGTCGTGGAATGTCATCGCCATACCTTCGGCTGACATCTGCCATTCGTATATCATCGAGGCAAGCGCTACAAGGTCACTGCCGTCGGCTATCCAGCGGAGGGCATTGACGATAATCCGTACTGAAACCGAAGAGTCAAGTCTGAAGGCTTCGCCAGATACCATATTGTACTCGGGACGTTTGGCCGCGAAATGATTGGCTATACGCGAGATGTTTTTCTTTTCGCGCAGCAGCAGCGTTATGTCACCGGGCTTCGTTCCGGTGGCGATAAGTCTGTCAAGTTCCTCTTCGATCATATCCATCATCAACGCACTGGACTCCTCGGAGGACATCTTCCCTCTGCTTTCAGCAAGAAAACGGGCCTTGACATATCCGCCCGGTCTGGACGGACTGTCGCTGCCGTCCAGCATAGGCCACTTCTGACAGACATCGGAATATGCTTTCTGCAACGCAGTATGGCTTTCTCCGAACTTGGACGAATAGATTTCTCCGACCGATTCCATAACTGCTGGAAACAGCCTGTTGTTGAAATCGATTATGTTTGCGCAGCTGCGCCGGTTGGTGTCAAGCGAAATCGTGTTCGGGGAGTAGCGTCGGTAATATTCTTCAATTTCGCTGTTCAAAATGTTCCAGTCGCTGTTGCGCCAGCGGTAGATGGACTGCTTGACGTCGCCTACGACAAGACAGTCCTCGTTCTGTGACAGACTTTCGCTTATGAGCAGCTGCAGGTTCTTCCACTGCATTCCTGATGTGTCCTGGAATTCGTCAATCATCAGATGTCTTATGAAACTTCCTGTCTTCTCGAACACGAACGATGTGTCTCCGATTGTAAGGCTGCTGAGAAGATGTGCGGTGTCCGCAAGCACGAAACTGCTGTTCTCGGTGCACTGACTGTTAATTTCGCGGCGGATAGACAGAACCAGCGACAATTCGTTGAGATGCGCCGTGACGGCGGATATGGAATTGATCCTGTATTGGTACCCGTTACATATTTCCAACACTTTCCTCAGCACCGGAACTGCCGTCTCTTCGGCAAAACCGACAAGTCCCGCATCCTTCCTGACGGCGGCGACACGGAACATTCCTGCTGTATCCTCCAGAGCATTTGTAAGTGCCTTGGGCGTTTCCTTATCTAAAATGGATGCACTGGCGATGGAGTCGGCAAGGCTTATGACATTCGACTTCAAAACAGATGTGTCTATCTTCCGCATAAATACATCTGCAAATTCTTCTCCGCATTCCTTCAACCGGACAGTGTAGTCCTCGAGCGTCTTTGCCTTGAGCTCACGCATCTGCAGGGCGTATCCGCGTATTGATCTGTCGCTGCTCTGAAAGCGTTCCAGAGCAGCTTTTTTCTCCATAAACACCTCGCTGAAAAGTTCTTCGGCGAATTTCTTCAGGTCCTGGCTTATGTTCCAGTTGCGGCCGTCATCGATCTTGTCCTCTATATAACCGATGATGCAGTCCCGCTCCCTGGAATCGCTGCTTACGCCTGCCAGCATAGAATCGACGGCATCGCTTATGACTGCCTTGTGGTCGAGCTCCAGTGTCAGGTTGCTGCCTATCTGCAGTTCCCTGGCCAGACCTCGGAGCACAGTCTGGAAGAAACTGTCTATCGTCTCCACCCTGAAATTGCTGTAGTCCTGCAGAATCAGAGTCAGAGCCTGCCGCGCATTCTCCCTGATTGTCTGGTCTGATATGTCTGGCCGTACCAGACTGCGGACTGCACCGAAATATGCATCCGATGAGGGCAGGGAATGGGCAATGCCGTAAAGCTGCTCCAGAATGCGCTGCTTCATTTCGGCCGTAGCCTTGTTCGTGAAGGTTACTGCAAGTATGCTGCGATATGACTGCGGATACCGGGCGAGAAATGAAATGTATCTGACTGTCAGCATAAAAGTCTTTCCCGAACCGGCCGAAGCCTTGTAAAGTGTCAGATGAGAAACTGATGCCATACTTATTACATTGGTCTGTCTAATAAATCCACCTTAAAGATAGTCATTAAATTATAATGGTTACCTTTGCGCCGTTAATATAATTACTCGCTTTTCGCGAAAAAATTACAGACAATTATGGCTTATTTGACTGAAGAGAAGAAAAAGGTCACTACACAGCGACTCAGAGAGATGAAACAGCGCGGAGAGAAAATCTCCATGCTGACGTCGTACGACTATACAATGGCGAAAATCGTGGACAGTGCAGGAGTTGATATGATCCTTGTAGGTGACTCCGCATCGAACGTGATGGCCGGTAATATGACGACCCTGCCTATTACGCTCGATCAGATTATCTATCACGCCAAGTCTGTAGTGCGCGGTGTGGAACGCGCTCTCGTCGTTGTGGATATGCCTTTCGGCACTTATCAGATAAGCGCTACCGAGGCTGTGGCCAACGCCATCAAGATAATGAAGGTGTCACACGCCGATTCACTGAAACTGGAGGGTGGAGTGGAGATACTTCCCTCGGTACGCCGCATACTTGATGCCGGAATACCGGTTATGGGACATCTGGGACTCACCCCGCAGTCAATCAATAAGTTCGGAACATATGCCGTCCGTGCTAAAGAGGATGCCGAAGCTGAAAAGCTCATTTCAGATGCTCACGCGCTTGAGGATGCCGGCTGCTTTGCCCTGGTCCTGGAGAAGATTCCGGCAAAACTGGCTACCCGTGTCGCAGGTGAGCTCTCCATCCCGGTAATAGGAATAGGTGCCGGTGGAGGCGTTGACGGTCAGGTGCTTGTCATTGCCGATATGCTCGGAATGACACGCGATTTCAGTCCCCGTTTCCTGCGCCGTTATGCCGACCTGTACGGAACCATCACACAGGCCGTAGGGCAGTATGTGGAGGATGTGAAGAGCTGTGACTTCCCCAACGAGAAGGAACAGTACTGATACAGTTATGATTGGGTGCGGTCTGGCCGGGTGATAATTCGGCCGGGCCGTTCGCTTTTTCTTGCATCAGTAACGAATAATCAGAACTTTTTCTGTAGCAGTCAACAGGTTTCGGTTGTCTAACTGTGTGTAACGATTACGATATTAAACTGAACTGAAATGAAAAGAAACGTATTGGCGGCGGCACTGGTCTGTGTGTGCACAGTATCAGTCCATGCAAACTGTGACTGGAGCGGAAAGGTTGTAGATGAGAATGGCGAACCTATGCCATATACCAATGTCGTGCTGATGACGAAGGCCGATTCGACTGCGATGGGCGGTACCATTACAGCCGGGGACGGTTCGTTTGAGATACGGGGCGATGCCGGCAGCCAGATCCTGATGATTGGAATGATAGGGTATAAGTCCCAGTATCTTGACTCCCCCGCTCAAGATACCTTAATCAGACTCGTTCCAGATACCTATACACTTGACGGAGTTGAAATTACGGCGGTGATCCCAAAGACTGTACTGACGGGCGACGGACTGCAGACACTGGTAAGCGGCTCGGTGCTTGAGAACGTTGGAACAGCCAATGACGTACTCAGTAAGACTCCGGGACTCATGAAGGGACAGGAAGGTGTTGAGGTCATCGGAAAGGGCGCACCGCTTGTCTATATAAACGGTAGGAAAGTGACCGATGCGACTGAACTTGACCGTCTGCTCAGCAGTGAGATACAGAACGTCGAGGTTATCACTAATCCCGGAGCACAGTACGATGCGAGCGTGCGCAGCGTGGTCCGCATCAGAACTGTCAGACGCCAGGGCGACGGCTTCGGTTTCAATGTCTCTGCGACTGACGAACAGTCCCTGCGCCGATGGGCAAACAACGATCCGCGCCTGGATGTGAATTTGAATTACAGAATCAGGAATGTGGACCTGTTCGCCGGAACCGATGTCTTCAGGTTCACTTCGCGTCAGGAAAGCGACGTTTTCAGTGAAACATTCGAGGATCCGGTATATGTCAGCAACGGCTGGCTTACGGATGACATCGAACAGAAAGCCGTCCATGCCAATACCGGAATGAACTGGCAGATTGCTGACAATCATTCGGTTGGCTTCAAATTGGAGTACGGCGTCAGTTATGCTCTGCCTTCGTTCGAGGAACTTCACAACGAGATGACCCGAAATGGCAGACCGTACGACAAGACGGTCACAATCGGCAACTACGGGAATGGAGACAGGTCTCCGTATACGTTAAGTTCGAACGTATATTACAACGGACTGGTCGGCAGACTCGGCATCGACCTTAATTTGGATTTCTATAAGACCCACGCATCGCAGGTAGCAGATATAAATGAATATGGTAAAGACTCGCCCGATACTGATACAAATGCGGAAATCAGAACGGAGAGCGCATCGGACAACAGTCTGTATGCCGCAAAACTGGTTCTGTCGTATCCTGTCTGGAAAGGACAGCTGCAGTTCGGAACAGAGGATATGTTCTCCCGTAGGGATGACAGCTACAGCATTACCGGAACGGGTATTCCGCCTTCGTCGTCCGATGTGGACGAGGACAGCTATGCCGCATTTGCCAGTTACGGATTCGCACTGCCTCAGGTCGGAATGTTCAGTGCAGGCGTACGCTACGAACACGTGGACTACAGTTTTGCGGATAATCTCGGTGATGACAGCTCGTCAAGAAAGTACGACAATGCTTTCCCTTCATTCTCGTATTCCGGCGCCTTCGGTCCCGTTCAGCTCATGGCGGCCTTCAGTATCAAGACGTCCAGACCGAATTTCTCGATGTTAAGCAGTTCGCTGAAATATAACAGCAAGTACATCATCCAGAGCGGTAATCCATCTCTTCAGCCTCAGACTTTGAAGGAGTTTAACCTGACGGTAAACTGGAGATGGCTGACACTGGTGGCTGAGTATTCGCGTACAGACGATGCAATCGTGTCTTGGTCAACGAGATATAACGATGATGGCGTGATGCTGGTCAGACCCCGAAACCTGGAAGACCCTATGCGTAGTATGGCTGTTTACATCAACGCATCGCCGACAGTGAAGTTCTGGACGCTAAACTGTACGGCCGGTATCCAGCCGCAGTGGCTTGACCTGCGCTTCGCGGATCCCCAAAAGCCTGAAACTGTCCGTACGATATCATTCAATAACAAGCCTCTGCTGTTCGCGCAGATGTTCAACACATTCAAGTTCAGGAACGACTGGCAGTTCGAAGTAGGGGGAGAGATTCACAGCAAGGGCTATGTTCAGAACCTGATGATGACAAATGTCTATTTTGACCAGAGCGCCGCCATCCAGAAGTCATTCCTGAAGGACAAGTCGCTGGTGGTCCGTCTTGAAGGCAGAAATCTTGCAGGACTCGGGAATATTGATGTTGAGAGTGACTTCGGCGCACTTTCAATCGTGCAGACAACCGCAATGGATACCCAGAGACTTGTGCTGTCTGTCCGCTATCACTTCAATGCGGCTCAGAGCAAGTACAGGGGAACCGGAGCAGGCATCGAGGTTAAGAACAGAATGAATGAGTAAGACAATAGCGTGAAATGAAAAAGAGAGAAGGCCAAAACCTTCTCTCTTTTTTGTCGGGATGACAGGATTCGAACCTGCGACCCCCTGGTCCCAAACCAGGTATTCTACCGGACTGAACTACATCCCGAATGCTCTCGTTTCATAAAGCGGTGCAAAGGTAGCGCTTTTTTTGAAAAGAGGCAAGGTTTATTTGATAATTTCGAGTTCTTTGAAGCACTTGTAGAGCTTTTCGACTGCAATGTCTATCTGTTCCTTTGTGTGTGTTGCCATCAGCGAGAAACGGATCAGCGTGTCTTCGGGGGCGCAGGCCGGCGGAACTACCGGATTCACGAACACTCCATTCTCGAACAGCATCGTCGTTACACGGAAAGTCTTCTCGAAATCTCTGATGTAAAGGGGAATGATAGGGGTTGACGTGTTGCCGATTTCGAAACCGAGGTTGCGGAAACAGTCAAGCGAGTATCTTGTAAGTTCCCAGAGTCTGTCGATTCTTTCGGGCTCGTCCTTCATTATCTGCAGGGCTGCGCGTGCGGCTGCGGTGGCTGCAGGAGTGTTGCTGGCGCTGAAGATATATGAGCGTGAATGATGTCTTATCCAGTCAATCGTCTCTGAGTCTGCCGCGCAGAAACCGCCGATTGCAGCGAGAGACTTGCTGAATGTACCCATAATTATCTCCACATCGTCTGTCAGTCCGAAGTGGTCGCAGGTGCCGCGGCCCTGTCTGCCCAGGACACCGAGACCGTGGGCCTCGTCAACCATAACGGCGCAGTTGTACTTTTCCTTGAGCGCTACGATGCCGGGAAGGTCTGCGATGTCGCCCTCCATACTGAAAACGCCGTCCACAACGATGAACTTGAGGCTGTCCGGATTGCAGCGCGAAAGCACCTTCTCCAGATCCTTGACATCGTTGTGCTTGAACTTCATCGGAGAAGCGAATGACAGACGCCGTCCCTCGACAATCGAGGCGTGATCCCGTTCATCGCATACGATGTAGTCACCACGCCCCACCACGCACGAAATCGTGCCCATATTAGTCTGGAATCCTGTAGAGTAGATTATGGCGTCGTCCTTTCCGACGAATTCAGCCAGTTCGTGCTCGAAATCCCTATGCAGGTCAAGTGTGCCGTTCAGATACCTTGAACCGGCGCATCCGGTTCCGTATTTGCGGGTTGCCTCTACGGCTGCTTCTATAACTTTCGGATGGTTTGTGAGACCGAGATATGCGTTGGAACCGAACATCAGCACCTTTCTGCCTTCCATCATCACTTCAGTGCTCTGCTGTCCGGCGATTGCTCTGTGGTATGGGTATATGCCCTGTTGACGC
The DNA here is from genome assembly GCA_045642985.1 of Bacteroidaceae bacterium. Classification (GTDB taxonomy): domain Bacteria; phylum Bacteroidota; class Bacteroidia; order Bacteroidales; family Bacteroidaceae; genus Colenecus. The sequence continues at coordinate 24,776 of JAZUJU010000080.1, forward strand.
GCTTTATCAGCTGTGTCGTAACTTGCGTACCGTTCTTTTAACAAATTCATACACTACCTTTTTAAAGGGAAGGATACGACTTCCGTTAATTTTTGACTCGCAAAGTTAGTTAATATTATTTAATATAAGACCCGATTCAGCGTTTATTTGTATTTTCGTGAGTCCTAAGTTTTCAGTCTAAGATGCAAGATACTGCAAAACAGAAAGTTGTGCTTATTGTCAACCCCATCTCGGGAACACGGAGAAAACTATCGAAACAGGTCCTGACGGATGCTCATCTGGACAGGTCGAAGTTCGATTTCGAGATCGTGTCTACGAGATATGCCGGTCATGCCGTCGAAATTGCAGCCGAGTCATCGGGGTCGGGGGCTGACATCGTAGTGGCTGTCGGAGGAGACGGCACTGTCAATGAAGTGGCAAGAGGTCTGGCTGGTACGGGAACTCCGATGGGTATCGTACCGTGCGGTTCTGGAAACGGGCTTGCCCGGCATCTGGGTATTTCGATGGATCCTCTTACCGCACTCAGGGATCTGTCGCAAAGTCACAGCACGCTTATTGACTACGGCATCGTGAACGGACATTGTTTCGTTACGACATGCGGTCTGGGCTTTGACGCTCTCATCAGTCAGAAATTTGCTGAGGGCAAACATCGCGGTGAATTGGAATATATAAAAAATGTATTACATCAGCTGCATCATTACAAGCCTGAGAACTACCGGATGACTTTGGATGGGGAGACAATGGAAACAAAAGCTTTCCTGATGACGGCGGCGAATGCCAACCAGTGGGGAAACGATGCATTCATCGCTCCGGAGGCTTCGTTGCAGGACGGCCTGCTGGATGTCTGCATAATAAGAGACGCTCCTATAACGGCACGACCGATTCTGCTTAATATGTTGCTTCATAAGAATTTAACAAAGAGTTCCCATTATATCTGCCGTAAATGCAGTCATCTGCTCATAGAGCGCGAAGGCGATACTCTGATGCACTGCGACGGCGATCCTGTTGTGGTGAACGGCAATATTGACATCAGGATTGTCCGCAACGGTCTGGCTGTCATGCTGCCTGACCGCAGCTGCGGCGTCTGCGGCGTCTGATCCTGCGGCTATCAGTATTTCAGGTAAAGATTTTGTACAAGAGACTTGTATTCAGCGGTCTCTGTGCCATCATCACCGTAAAGGTACAGACTGTCTGTCACTGAATCGGTGCAGTGCCTGCCGAAGGTCATCAGCACCCGTTTTGGAGGCTTCCGGCTGTTGGTGCGAAAGTAGGTGACCCGGTGTGGCTGAAGACCGCTGGTCGCTGCCGCTCCGAAGAAATCCGAAGCAGCTTCTGCCGGAATGATCACGTGCAGTTCGCCGTCGTCCGTAAGCAGACGGCTGGCGCAGTCCGTCAGCTCTCTGAAAGAAAGTGTGTCATTGTGCCTGGCCAGGTTGCGCGCAGAATTGGGTGAGTGTAGCGAATTGCTGAAGAATGGGGGATTGCAGAATATGGCATCGAATCTGTCCTGCGGACTGAATTCCCGGACATCTGCCCGGATGACTTCTATTCTGTCATTCCATTTTGACAATGCCACGTTATCAGCGGCCTGGGCCGCAGCTTCGGCATCGATTTCTATGGCCGTCAGACGCGCTTCGGCACATCTCTGAGCAGCAATCAGGGCAATCAGACCGGTGCCTGTACCTATGTCGAGAATCCGCTGCCGGCCGTCGAGTCCTGCCCATGCTCCAAGCAGCACACCATCTGTGCCGACCTTCATTGCACATCGCTCCTGATACAGCGAAAACTGCTTGAATCTGAAATCGGGTTCTCTCATACAGCCGCAAAGGTATCACTTCGTGAGCTTTTTTCACAGCAAAAGTCCCCATCTTATCGCACAAATCGCTAATTTTGCAGATTAATCGCGCATATATGCGTATATAGACATATGACAAGAAGAAAGAAATCAGAAGCCTTGGATGATGACGGAATGAACTCACGTACATTCTCTCTTGTGGCTGACTACGACGGCAGTGAGGAAAATATGTTCCAGGCTGAAATTGAAGAAGTGATGCCGGTTCTGCCGGTTCGCAATATGGTCCTGTTTCCGACTGTAATACTTCCGGTATCCATCGGACGCAAGTCTTCGCTCCTGCTCGTAAAGGAGGCTGACCTGAAGGGACGTAATATCGCAGTGTTCTGCCAGCGTGCTGCTGACAAGGATGAGCCCGGTTATTTTGACCTGTTCCCGGTGGGAGCTGTGGCCCGCATAGTCCGCGTGCTTGAGATGCCGGATCAGTCTACAACCGTCATCCTTCAGGGGCTCCAGCGCATCAGACTGAAATCCATCGACTCGGTCAGACCGTATCTGACAGGTCAGGTCGAAGCGTTTCCAGAGGTACTTCCGGCTCCGAAAAGCAAGGAGTTCAAGGCAATTGCGGACTCTTGCCGCGATATGGCCGTCAAGTATATTGGAATGTGCGAGGGAATGGCTCCTGACGCAGCATTTGCTCTGAAAAACATCCGCAACGGAGTGTTCCTGACTGAGTTTATCTGTTCGAACCTGCCTTTCGACATCAAGGACAAGGTGCGTCTCATCAAGGAAAACACGCTGCAGGAGAGAGCTATGACCCTGCTCAATATCCTGAGCCGCGAAGTCCAGCTGTCAGAACTTAAAATCAGCATCCAGAAGCGTACTCACGAGGAAATCGAGAAACAGCAGAAGGAGTATTTCCTGCAGCAGCAGATCAAGAACATACAGGATGAGCTGGGCGGCAGCGGAAGCGATCAGGATATTGAGGAACTTCGCCAGAAGGCTTCGCGTAAGAAGTGGGGTAGCTCCGTCGCCGAGATATTCGAAAAGGAACTGTCCAAACTGGAGCGCATAAACAGCCAGTCTCCTGACTATAATGTACAGATGAGCTATCTGCAGACCGTGCTTAGTCTGCCGTGGGACGAGTGTACCGAGGACAACAACGACATGAAGAATGCCGCCCGCGTTCTGGACAAGGACCACTACGGTCTGGAGAAGGTCAAGGAACGCATACTGGAACACCTTGCAGTCATGAAACTGCGCGAGGATTTCAAGTCACCGATAATCTGTCTGTACGGCCCTCCCGGAGTCGGCAAGACATCGCTCGGCGTTTCGATAGCCAAGGCGTTGAAACGCAAGTATGTCAGAATTTCGCTCGGCGGACTTCATGACGAGTCTGAAATACGCGGTCACCGTCGCACCTACATCGGTGCAATGCCGGGCCGCATCGTCAAGGGACTGGCCAAGGCCGGTTCGTCAAACCCCGTATTTGTGCTTGACGAGATAGACAAGGTCAGTCAGATGACCGTTCAGGGCGACCCCTCTTCGGCTCTTCTCGAAGTGCTGGATCCTGAACAGAACGGTGCCTTCCACGACAACTATCTGGATATCGATTATGATCTGTCCAAGGTGATGTTCATTGCCACAGCCAATAATATCAATACGATACCCGGCCCGCTTCTCGACAGGATGGAACTGATTGAAGTGAGCGGATACATCACCGAAGAGAAGATTGAGATAGCAAGCCGGCACCTTATCCCAAAGGAACTTGAGGCAAACGGCATGAAGGGACGCGGAATCCGTATTCCCAAGGATACTATCGAGTCCGTTATCGAGAATTATACCCGCGAGTCCGGCGTCAGGGAACTTGAAAAGAAAATAGGCAAGATATGCCGTAAACTGGCTTACAGTTATGCAACGGACGGAAGCATCAAATCCAGGATTGTAAAGCCCGCCGATCTGTCAGAACTTCTTGGCACCAAACCTTATACCCGCGACAAGTATCAGGGAAATGACTATGCCGGCGTGGTTACCGGACTGGCTTGGACGGCTGTGGGCGGCGAAATACTGTTCGTTGAGACCAGCCTGAGCCGGGGACATGAGGGCAAGCTGACACTGACGGGAAACCTGGGAGATGTGATGAAGGAGTCCGCTATGCTGGCGCTGGAGTACACCCGTTCGCATGCCGAAATCCTCGGACTCGATCCGGAACTGTTCTCATCGTGGAATGTCCATATCCATGTGCCCGAAGGAGCTATTCCCAAGGATGGTCCGTCTGCAGGCGTGACTATGGCGACCTCGATAGCATCCGCATTCACGCAACGCAAGGTCAGGAAGAACCTTGCCATGACCGGCGAGATTACGCTTCGCGGCAAGGTCCTGCCGGTAGGCGGCATACGCGAGAAGATTCTGGCGGCAAAGCGTGCCGGAATAACTGACATCGTGCTGTGCGAAGAAAACCGCCGTGATATCGAGGAGATTCCGGCAGAGTATCTGAAAGGCCTGGAGTTCCACTATGTCAGCAACATAAGCGATGTCTGGAACTTTGCACTGCTCCAAGATAAGGTGAATGACGCTCAGAAAATTACTGTCGCAACCAAGGAATGAGATTCGAACTGCAGCATACTGATTCCGGATCATCAGCCAGGGCTGGCAGGATTTTCACGGATCACGGCATGATAGAGACTCCTATCTTTATGCCTGTCGGAACCGTCGGCTCCGTCAAGGCCGTGCCGCTTGATGTCCTCAAGAATGATGTCAAGGCACAGATAATCCTGGGCAATACATATCATCTGTACCTCCGTCCCGGAATTGAGATAATCCGAAAGGCGGGAGGACTGCACAGATTCAACGGCTTTGACCGTCCAATGCTGACAGACAGCGGGGGATTTCAGGTCTTTTCACTGACAGGACTGCGCAAGATGAGCGAGGAGGGGGTCTGCTTCCAGTCGCACATAGACGGCTCCAGGCATATGTTCACCCCCGAAAACGTTATGGACATAGAGCGTACGATAGGTGCCGACATCATCATGGCGTTTGACGAATGCACTCCCGGTACTGCCGAATACAAGTATGCCAGAAAGTCGATGGAACTGACGCACAGATGGCTGGACCGCTGTGTGGCCAGATTCAGCGGGACGGAGCCCCTGTACGGCTATGAGCAGGCGCTGTTCCCTATTGTACAGGGATGCGTGTACAGGGATCTGCGCTCAAAGTCCGCCGAATACATCGCCGCCAAGGATGCTCCGGGCAATGCCATCGGTGGTCTCGCTGTCGGTGAACCAGCCGAAGTGATGTACGAGATGATAGACCTGGTCTGCGGAATACTGCCAAAAGACAGACCGCGTTACCTGATGGGCGTCGGAACGCCCGAAAACATTCTTGAGGGAATATCGCTGGGGGTTGACATGTTCGACTGCGTTATGCCTACGCGCAACGGACGCAATGCAATGCTCTTCACCAAGAATGGAATAATCAACATCAGGAACCGGAAGTGGGAGGACGATTTTGAGCCCATTGAGCGCGACGGCGCGTCAGAGGTGGATACGATGTATTCAAGAGCCTATCTGCATCATCTGTTCAAGGCAGGCGAGTTCCTGGCTCTGGAGATTGCTTCGGTTCATAATCTTGCTTTCTATGTGTGGCTGACAGGCGAAGCCCGCCGTCATATTCTGGCCGGTGACTTCGCCGAATGGAAACCTGCCGCGATAAAACGGATAATGCAGCGCATCTGATATGGGACTGAGGAATTTCAAATTGGTAAACAGACTTGACCGTTATATAATCGGCAAGTTCCTGGGCACGTATTTCCTCTGCATCATCCTGATTGTGGCCATATCGGTGGTGTTCGATTTCAGCGAACATATCGACAAGCTCAAGGAGGCTACCACGCACGAACTGATATTTGACTATTACTTGAATTTCATCCCCTATTACGCGAACCTGTTCAGCCCTCTGTTCGTGTTTATCGCCGTGATTTTCTTCACATCAAAGCTTGCGGAGAACTCCGAGATAATAGCGATGTTCTCAACCGGACTCAGTTTCAGAAGGATGATGTGGCCGTATATGCTCTCGGCCGGTATCATAGCATTGATGTCGTTCTTTCTCAGCACCATTGTCATTCCGCGCGGCAGTGTGACGCGAGTAGCTTTCGAGAACAAATACATCAACAGCAAGAAGACCGGCTCAAGTGCCCGAAACATCCAGATGATGGTGGACGAAGATGTGATTGCCTATATGGAGAGCTATCAGGATTACAATCACACCGGTTACAGGTTCGTCCTGGACCGCTTTGAAGACAAGAAACTGGTATCCCATCTTACAGCCAGGGCCATAGAATATGATACTCTTCCTGAAAACAGATTCCACTGGACTGTCAGGAATTACCAGATACGTGACCTGGGCAGTGACCGTGAGGTCGTGACCACAGGCGAGCGCCTTGATACGGTCATCAAGATGGAACCTTCTGACTTCCTTATTGTTACGGACCAGTTTATGACATACACGTCGCCCGAACTCAGAAAATACATCCAGCGTCAGAAAGACAGGGGAGTGGGCGAGAACTTCCGCGACTTCGAGATTGAGTATCACAAGAGGATAGCGATGACGTTCGCATCATTCATACTGACGCTTATCGGTGTGGCACTTTCCAGCCGCAAGCGAAAGGGCGGTATGGGACTGTATCTGGGAATAGGCATAGGCTTGAGTTTCGGCTATATCCTGTTCCAATCTGTATCGTCCATGTTTGCGGTTACGGGCGCTATGTCGGCGTTCTGGGCGGAATGGCTGCCCAATCTGGTGTATGTGCCGGTCGCCGTTTACCTTTATATAAAAGCTCCAAAATAACAGATGAGATTTGACGAGTTTGATTTCGAGCCTGGCATTCAGGATGCTGTGGATTCAATGAATTTCGCCGAATGCACTCCTATTCAGGAAAAGGCTATTCCGGTGATTATGGAGGGACGTGATCTGATAGGTGTGGCTCAGACCGGCACCGGAAAGACTGCGGCATATCTGCTCCCCGTACTGAATGAACTGAGCCGTGGCGCTTATCCTACCGATGCCGTCAACTGCCTGATCATGTCGCCGACGCGCGAACTGGCGCAGCAGATTGACCAGCAGGTTGAGGGCTTTTCCTATTTTGTATCCGTTTCGAGCGTAGCTGTCTACGGAGGCAACGACGGCATCCGTTTCGCTCAGGAGAAACGCGGTATGGAGATGGGGACAGACATTCTGATAGCCACACCTGGACGGCTCATCAGCCATCTGAGTCTGGGCTACTGCGACCTCTCCAAAGTGTCGTTCTTCATACTTGACGAGGCCGACAGGATGCTTGATATGGGCTTCTACGATGATATCATGCAGATTGTGGCGCGTCTGCCAAAGAAGCGCCAGACTCTGCTGTTTTCGGCAACAATGCCCGCAGAAATCCAGAAGCTGGCCGGCAACATACTGAACAATCCCGTCGAGGTGAAACTGGCGGTCTCGAAGCCTGCCGACAAGATTCTGCAGGCCGCCTATGTGTGCTACGAAATCCAGAAGGTGCCTATCATACAGAGCCTGTTCGCAGACAGGAAAGAGCGTCGCGTCATTCTCTTCGCCTCGTCCAAACTCAAGGTCAAGGAGATTACAAAGACTCTGAAACGGCTTGAGATGAATGTGGGCGAGATGCACTCCGATCTGGAGCAGTCACAGCGAGACGATATAATGCGCCAGTTCCGTAACGGACACATAAACATGCTGGTGGCGACCGACATCGTATCGCGCGGCATTGACATAGACGATATTGATCTGGTAGTCAATTTCGATGTTCCATCGGATGCCGAGGACTATGTCCACCGCATCGGACGTACGGCCCGTGCCGGCAGTGACGGATGCGCCATAACGATGGTATCGCCTGATGACCAGACACGCTTTGCAGCCATAGAGCGCTTTATTGGGAAGGATGTGTACAAGATTCCAGTGCCCGACGAACTGGGCGATACTCCGGAATATACCCCTCGTCTGAAATCGCGTGGCGGACACGGCAGCTCACGACGCGGTTCCGGCAGCGGTGGCTCAGGTCGCGGCGGGTCAGGTCGCGGCGGGTCGCATCATAGCGGCACGAATCACGGCGGGCCCCATCGCGGAGGCCGCAGCCGCAACAGCAGAAACGACAACAATTCAAATAACGGCTGATTTTATGAAACAAGTACCGGTTCTGCTTGTCACCGGCTATCTGGGCAGTGGCAAGACAACTCTTGTAAACAGAATACTTTCTAACGGCAAAGGCATCAAGTTTGCTGTTATAGTCAATGATATAGGCGAAGTCAACATAGATGCCGACCTGATTGAAAAGGACGGTGTGGTTGGTCAGAAGGACGACAGCCTGGTCGCTCTGCAGAACGGCTGCATCTGCTGTACTCTGAAGATGAATCTGGTGGAACAGATAAACGATATCGTGTCGATGGGCAAATTCGACTACATTGTAATAGAGGCCAGCGGCATTTGCGAACCTGAGCCCATCGCCCGGACTATCTGCTCGATACCGTATCTGGGAGAACAATACACGAAGAATGGAAGTGCACGACTTGACTGCATAGTGACCGTGGTGGATGCATTGCGTATGCGTGATGAGTTCTCCTGCGCCAAAGACCTGCTTCGCGGCAACATTGACGAGGAGGACATAGAGAATCTGGTGATAGAACAGGTCGAATTCTGCAACAAGATTCTGCTGAACAAGGCATCTGAGGTCAAACCGGCGGAACTCGGCAAGGTCCGCGAGATACTCCGCACTCTGCAGCCTAAGGCCGAAATCATCGAGTGCGATTTCGGCGAGGTGGAACTGGAGAAACTGCTTGACACCAATTCCTTCAACTACGATTCTGTGGCTGCATCTGCGGCGTGGATAAGCGAAGTTGAGAAGGGCGCAGACTGCTCGGAGAGCGAGGAGGTTGAAGAATATGGGATAGGTACTTATGTCTACTTCAGCCGCCGTCCCTTCGATATGGGGCGCTTTGACGATTTCGTAGCCCGCCATTGGCCTGCCGGAGTCATCCGCGTCAAGGGTATGTGCTATTTCACCGAAGATATTGACGTGTGCTACCTGTTCGAGCAGGCCGGCACTCAGATTTCTCTGAAAAATGCCGGCCAGTGGTTCGCAACTATGCCCGAAGACGAACTGTACCGTCGCATGGCAGTCGATGAGACTCTGCGCCGCGACTGGGATCCGCTTTACGGTGACCGTATGCAGAAACTGGTTTTTATCGGCCAGCACCTGGACAAGGAGGAGATTCGCAAGGCTCTGGATTTCTGCAGAGCGTGAATTTGGTCTGACAGACTGGCTGCTTGACGGGCTTGTAATCATCTTTGTAAGAATTTTTGTTGTTGGTGCGACAAAGTACAGCTAGTCTTCCGGATGTCGTTGCGTGCATCCAGTTCGCGAAATTCCAAATACCGTATGGTAACAGTTACTCGTTCAGCAAGTCACTGAGCCGTTGCCTGTTCATCTTCAATGAACTGGCTATTTCGTCTATAGATAGACCGGACTTGAGCAGGAGACGGCAACTGTCTGTAAGCATGGATTCCTGGGAGAAAATCTTGGCATCGCGGTCAGCAATCGTGGTATGGAAATCCGCAAATTGGGCACCGCGGTCTGCAATCTTGGCATGACATGCAGCAATCGTGGCATCGCGTGCGGCGGTCGCCGCATCGCGGGTGTCTATAGCACTGAAAAACTCTTCCTCTACTGTCATATTCTGTCGTATTTCCTTGTTTGCTGCTGCTGACTGAAGACGGCGTATTATCCTGGTCAGTTCGGGATCATCGGCGTATATCGTCTCGTCTATGTTCAGTATCTGGCGGCTTTCGCCGACCAACGACTGATCGAAGACGCCGAGCACACTCTCCAGCCTGTTCTGTCTGCGTCCTGTGATACGCGGTATCTGGACGACTATGCTGTCATGGGTCAGACTGTCAATGAACCTGTCGGGAAGACCCTCCGTCACCTCGTTGCCGTCGTAGTCGAAGCATTTACGGTGTACGTACAGCACCGGCTCCTTCAGATTCTGTATCCTGTGGCCGAGAAGATAGACGCTCACCATCGGTATGGCGTAGTGTGAATCATTTTTCGGGATTAGATTTTGAATGTCCTGCGGACCTCAGTCCACGGCGGCAAATGTATGCGATTATTTGTGAGCAGGCAAGTCGAAATGTTGATTTTTTCGTCACAATCGTTATGTCATCAATCAGGAAATCGGAGATTGACGAACTGACAATGACTTATCCGCAGGCGGCGCATAATGCTGTCATTCAGTGCAGAATGCTTTACTGTGATATATCGCTTCATATTCCCAATCATAAGTCGGGCACAGCATTACCCCACTCAGGAACTGGTACTCCTCGACATCGTTGACAATTGGGCCAGCGGTAATTACTTGCAGATTCTGTCAATTGTGCCGAACTCATCCATAACGGGCTCGTAGTAAATCTTGATGATTGCAGAATCCTTCAGAAAATCCACATTTCCAACTTCTACGCGTATGATCTTCAGGCCGAGACGCTTTTCCAGGTCGGCCTTGAGTTCGTCCTCTTTGCCGTGAGCCACAAGCTTGATGTTGTCATACTTGATAAGCTTTGAAGGCACGTGCTTCATCCACGTGGTGTTTTCGCAGATGGCAAGGGCAATCAGGAAAATCAGGTTGGTGCCAATCAACTCAAAGTAACTGATGCCCGTGGCCATACCATTGATGGCGGCAATGGCGATGATGACGAACATATATGTCATCTCACGGATAGGCACCTGCTCGGTACGGTACTTGATGATGCCGAAAATGGCGAACAGACCTAGCGCAAATCCTATCTTGAGCTTGACTCCGCTCATTAGGTAGATAAGCATGAAAATGCTGATTCCAATTAGCGAGAATGTGAAGAAATAATCACGCCTCTTGGCTTTTGGATAATAGAACACATGAACCAGAAAACCGATGGTGATGATGTTGATGACAAGCCTGATTAGCATTTCCCAAACGCTTGACCATACGGGCCAGAATGGGGTGGCTCCAGAATTTGTCAGGATGCATTCTGCCTCGTCACCGAAAATATCAGCTTCTCTAGCCGCAACAGCGAACATTTCCCCTATCAGGGGTGTTTGAAAATTAAGCATTATCGTAATGTGTTAGTTTCTCAATCTTTCTGATTCTCTCATTGAACCTGCCCCGCTTGATGCCAGGTTTGGTAAGTGCCATACCGATGCAGTATTTGCTGAACCCGCTTGGATGGATACGAAGATCTCGCAGTATGTCGACAATGGGCGAACACATATTGCTGTCACGCTTCACTTCAATGACAACAAGGTCTTTCATGTCCCTGTCAATGCCAGTCTCGAAGTTGTGAAACGACAGCGAAAAGTCAATTGTCAGTCTTTCGGTCCTGTCATAGTTTACAAGAGTAATGCGGTTGAAATGATTGACGACCTTTTTTGACAGTCCTTCCAGAGGTATGGGCAGTATGGCGTTGTCGGCCAGAAACTGCCCTGCACCGTTTTCGACATAACTGTCCGGACTGTCAATCTGTATGCGTTTCTTTTTGGTGCGTCCGTGGTTGTTCTTGAGCTTGATCTCAAAAAAGTGAAGATTGGTATCAAGGTATGAACGGATACGGACTTTCTGGCGTGTCAGGCGTCCGTTGTGGTGTTCAAGGTACATAATGTCCTCATCATTGTCAAAATACACCGTACTGTATTCTCTGATTCGGGAACCGCATACAGACTGTACGAAATACTCTCTCTGGGCCAGTTTGAGAAGTTCAAGGAGTTGCTCCCCGGTGGCAAGGTACTTGCTGTCAATCCTGTTCATCAGACGGATAGAGGACATCTCTTCCAGCGTTATGGTCTGGAACGTATCAGTAATATTTGCATATTTGACTAACATGGATCCTGCATTTCTCGGCCAATAAACACTTGATTTGCAATATTCGCAGCAGACTCAGCGCATAAGCCATTGGGAATCCAGGAAGGCCAGGCGGGATTTGAACCAGGATTTCAGGGCGTGTATTTCCTCGGCATATGATGAGACCCGGTATCCTGAGAACATAGCCATCATACCGCCGCCGAATCCCATCATACCGCCGCCAAAACTGCCGTTTGATTTCAAAAGCCCCGTCTCCACATCAACCGTTGATTGTCCCTCCGGCACGAGCAAATCAGAGTACTTTGTGTACTGGCGTTTCTGGGCTTCCTCGAGCAGTGCAGCCTTGCTGTCAATATAGGCATATATGCTGTCCAGACTCAACACCGTCTTGCGGAGTTCTGTATATCTTTCCTTCACTTTCTGCACAAAAGCAGGATCCTCCATGAGCCGTTTGAAAATGAATGTGGTCGGAAGTGTCTCACCGCCTTCATGTATCCAGGTCGTGATATCACCGGTATTGTTGAAATTGGAATTTCCAAACGCCAGGTTGTAGTCCCATACGCTTCCGGCATGCAGTTTGCCGCCGCTGCCGTCGGCCTTCTCCCTTTTTTTGAAGAAATATGTGCTGCGCTTCATTCCGTCTGCGTTCAGACTGACCTCTGTATGAATCAGGTAGTCGACGAATGAAGGCACTGCAATATATTTAGCATAGCCTTTTACCGGATCGGCGAAGTCTGGCCCTTGAATTGCAGCCTCGGTCTCATGGACGTAATTTTCAATATAGATACGCTGGGCATCGGTAATCTTGTCCTTCTTAGGTGAGCGGATGGTCCAGACAACCGGTTGACCGCCAAAACCGCCAAAACCGCCAAAACCGCCCATGCCGCCAAAACCACTCTTTGAAATTCCCGGCACCTTTGACGTGAATGTCATGTCGTCGGCATCGGCCGCATCAATTCTGAGCACATATCCGCCGGTGATGCCGTTTCCTTCGTCGTTCTTGGGTGAACCTATCGACAGACGGCCATTGCTGCTCTTAATGGTTTCGACCAGCATGTAAACGCCCCTGTACTCTCCGTCAATCACAACCTCTACCATGCGGTTACGCGGTCCCCAGTGCCCCATCCCGGTCCATAGGTCGTATGCTATGGGATTGCGCATCATGGAAATGTCGTTGTATGCCGCTATCAGCGCCCAGTCATCGTTGGCCGGCATGTTAAGCAGTGGCATATCAAGTGACTTGCCCTCATCGTTCTTCAGTTCAATGGCAAACCCCTTCTGTTCAAACGATAGGGAACTTTCGCCCCGCAACTTTATCCCAATGTATCCGTCATAGTCCGATGCCTTGTCTGTCAGCTTGTTACGTATGCCGCCGGCAATGACCTTCATTCTGGCCGTTGATTTGCTGCTTTTGACAATGACTCCGCTTTCAGTGGTTATTACTATTATGGGTAAGTTCGATGATTCGAAATCAACGTGGGTACCGACCTGCGATGTCTGGAATGAAACATCGTTACCGAAACCGCCAAAACCACCGAATCCGCCTTGAGGCATCCCGCCTCCGAATCCGTCTTGAGGCATCCCGCCTCCAAAACCAGGCATTACACCTCCAAAACCGCCTTGAGGCATTCCGCCACCAAAACCGCCCATCCAAGGGAACTGCGCCTGTATATCAGCGCACAGAATTACGGCTACTGCCAGCAATAAACTTTTCTTCATTTTTATTATGCTTTTTAGAACCGATGCAACAAATTTGATATTGTTTTTCAGTAATTGAAGCAAAATAAATATATTATGTGCAAACTGTGTTTACAAAAATGATACGTGTATTTGCGAAAATCGTTCATATGGTATCGAATGAACAATACCACAAAACATAGGCAACAAAGAAAAATGTCAGATTAATTGTCCGACTTCTGTGTGTGAATGTCTTTCATGTAATCCGAAGGACTGACTCCGAAATGATTCTTGAATGCTGATGAGAATGAAGAAAGGGATTTGAAGCCCAATGAGTTACTGACATCCGAAATATCCATTTTCTTTTCAGTCAGAAGGCGCTTGGCTTCATTGAAACGGATTTCAGCGAGAAGTTCATGCGGAGTAGAGTTCGTTATTCCCTTTATCCGCCTGTACAACTGGACACGGCTTATTCCCACACGTTCTGCTATAAATTCAACATCCAGTTCGGGGTTTGACAGATTGGAATTGATGACATCCATCACCCTGCGCATAAGATGATCGTCCGGTGACTCAATATCCAGTTCCTCGACACGCTTTATGTTCCGCACCTTTTCAACCTCCTGCCGGTGGATTCTTCGGACTTCCTCAACCTCAAGATTATGCTTTTCTTCATTCTGTTCTGACTTCTTGCGCTGAATAAAGAGCATACATATGAGCAGCAGAATAGAAACGACGAGATAGATATACAATGCTATTGCGACCGGTGACTGGTACCAGGCTGGCATAATCCGTACATTCAAGCTGCATTCCCCACTTCCTGACTCACGTACTGAAATGACGTGTTCTCCAGCCCTCAGCCCTGCAAGAGCTACATGGTTCTGACCTTCGGCCAACTCAACCCATTCGCTGCTGTCAAGTGAATATGAAAAAGACTGATGGGTTTCGCAAACATTCATCGTTGACAATTCCAAACTGAAGGCATTATATATCATCGGAAGTCTTACTGACTTTGCATTAGGAACCCATGTCTCAGTCATCTGTTTGCCTCTTGTCTTATCGAGTACTGTAATGGGGCGGCCGCCGATATTGAGACTTACAATTCTGATTTTGCCTGGTATGCAGTCAAGAGAATGCTTCGAAACAATGTTTTTGCTGGAAAAGAATGTGATTCCGTTAATTCCGCCAAAATACAGGTCTCCGTCCACGTTTAATGAAGCACGGCCGCTGAACTGCTCGTTTTCCAGACCATCGGCAGCAGTAAACGACAGAATCTCTCCGTCAATAGCGTCAATCAGAGCCAGCCCCTTGTCTGTGCTGATCCAAAGCTTGCCTTCTGATACCGGTTCAACAGCCAACACCATGTTATTGGGTAGTCCGTTGTCAACGCTGTATCGCTCCAGAATTTTTGCTCCGTAAGTGTCAAACCTGATTTTGTACAAACCTGTGCTGGCGGCTGTCCAGACAGAACCGTCATTTGACATTTTAAGGCAATTGACGCTTGTCTTTTGCAAAAGATGGAACTTGTGGACCAACTGGCCGTCGGACTTCTGCAATATGTCAAGTCCGTCGGATGTGCCTACCAGCAGCCAGCTGCCATATACCAGCAATGCCCTGGAGTAGTCATTCGTCAACAGATTACGGTAGCGTGTCAGCTTCCACTTTTGTGAGTTGTGCTCAAGTCTGAACAGACCTGTGCCGTTGCTTGACATCCAGATGTCACCGTCAGAATCCTGAACAATGTCAAAGCAGCTTTTCAGCTCATCTGCTCCTGCCGCAATGTTCTCAAGCGGAGTACACGAACCACTTTCCATATCCATCAGGAACACTCCATCTACCGATGAACCTAACCAGACATTCCCTTCACAGTCTTCAAATACCTTCATCACAGTCGAAGGCATGTTCTCCAACGAGCCGTTTCCGTAATGCCTGCCTTCTGTTCCATCGGACTTTATGTGATACAGTCCCTCATGGTCAGTACCTACCCAAAGCATATCTTTTCCACTTCGGGCAATGGAAGTCACACAATTGACTCCAATGGTATTTCTCGTAACTGATCTTCTTCCTATATAATGGAATACCGAAGACTCTGCTGGCTGAACCACAACTCCTTTCCAGTAAATGGCGACCCACATGTTTCCGAAAGAATCCACGAAAGCATCCTTTACGTTTGACGTCTCAATAGGGTATTCGTATATTCTGATTTCCGGTCTGTAACAGTTTCGGACATTCTCATCATATACATAAAGTCCGTCTCCATCAGTGCAAAGCAGGACACGGTCTTTGTCAATTGGGCGCATTGACCATATTGCACAGTCACTGACAGCACCCGGTGCGTCAACGAATGTTCTTTCTGCATTGTCAAAGAGTTTGAGCCCGTCACTCAATGAACATGCATATACTTTTCCTGATGTGCTCGAGACAAGATCACGGATATTCTCCACATAACCGACAAACAGGTTGTCGCGATATATGTTTCCCTGTGTGTCATATACCCAGAAAGTTCCTGTCGGATCTTCCATCACACCCATAGGGTCGTATTTTACGAAAGGCAGCGTCAATTCGTGAAAGCACATACCGTCATAGCTGAAAAGCCCCTTGCTCATAGTGCATGCTATTACGGTATTGTCCCTGCGCCTGATAATCTGAGAGACATGGGCGTGTATGGTATCGCCATTCTGCATGACAAGCGGAACCTGGGTAAAACTGTCAGTATCGTAACTGTATATCTGGACACCTATGTCGCTGCCGACCATCACCTTTCCGGGTTCAAGTTCGAAAAGTGCACTGCAAATATTATGTGCCAACGAACTGGAATTGGAATCAGAGTGACAATAGACATTGATCTTACTTCCGTCATAACGGTTCAAACCATTGAATGTGGAAATCCATACATTGTCGTAGCTGTCCTGCATCATTTTCCTGACACTGGTACTGGACAACTGATTGGAGAAAGACACCAGACCCTGCGGGTACAATGCGTCCGGCCACATTGCCAATGCAGCTGTAACACAAAGAAAGACAATTCGATAAAACGACTTCACGTTACAAATATAAATAAAATGGCAAATAAAAAGAAGTGTTGGACGAATCGCTTGTGCTGGCAGCAGAAACTCAAGCTATCGTGCTGGAAATCAAACCTGCTCATCATATAGGTTATTTGAAAGGAAAGGCTTATATTTGCAAACAGGCTATGACATATTCGGGTTATCAAAAACGGATATTGTCTATTCCTGACACACAGAGATCGTTTATGCTCCTTGTTTCCGGAAGAATATGGGAACGTGAACGCCAGTAAAGGAAGAATAGTCATGTCAATATCAATTGAAGGCTTAAGTCATTATTATCCAAACGGAAAGAAAGCCCTGGACGACATCAGTCTGGAGATTCCTTCAGGTATGTTCGGACTTCTGGGCCCTAATGGTGCCGGCAAGTCCACGCTGATGCGTATCCTTGTAACCTTGCTGGAACCCAGTGAGGGTCAGATTGATGTGTGCGGTTATGATATCCGCACGCAGCGCAAGGAGATCCGCCGCATCCTGGGATATCTGCCGCAGGACTTCCGCTTCTTTGCCAAGTACAAGGTGCGTGAGTTCCTGGATTATGCGGCAGCACTTTCCGGAATGACCAATTCCCAGGCACGCGGCAAGGCTGTCGATGCTATGTTGGAACAGGTGGGCCTGTACGAGGTGCGTGACCGCTATGCACAGAATCTGTCTGGCGGTATGAAAAGACGTCTCGGCATTGCCCAGGCGCTGATACACAAGCCTATGGTCCTGGTGGTGGATGAGCCTACCACCGGACTCGATCCCGAGGAGCGCATCCGCTTCAGGAATCTGCTTTCAGAGGCCAGCACAAAGGATACTACAATCATACTGTCAACCCATATAGTAGGTGACATCTCCAGTTCGTGTACTGAAATGGCTATGCTCAATCAGGGCCATGTCATGTTCAGAGGGTCACCCGCCGGCATGCTCAAGGAAACCGAGGGCAAGGTCTGGCGTCTTAGGGTCACCAACGAGCAGTATGCCGAGATCAATCAGAAGTATGCGGTCATCTCGACCATTCCGCACGGACTTGGCTGGGACATACAGGTGGTGGCAGACAGCATTCCCGGATACGATGCTGTGAGTTATCCGCCCAATCTGGAGCATGCATACGTGTATTTCACTGAAATCAGGGATAAAGACAGATGAGACATGGCATATATGACATACTGACCGTCTCGAAATATGAGACGAAACTCCTTGTCAGAGGCTGGTTCTTCAAGGTCTTTGCATTCCTGGCGTTCATAGCATCTGTCATACTCGGAGCCAGTTACATAATCCAACCCTTCCAGGACCCCCTTATGGTCAATCGCTCGGTCATCCCCTATATGTATATGCTGGTCATGAACGTGGGGCAGGCCGTGGTGTCGGTGTTCCTGGCATCGGAGTATCTGAAGCGCGACAAGCAGCTGGACACGTCGGAGGTGTTCTATACCCGGCCGCTCAGCAATGCCGAGTATCTGTTAGGCAAGATGTGGGCCACGCTGAAGGTGTTCTTCGTGCTGGATGCGGTGGTCATGGCGATAGGGCTGATAATGGGCATGATCAAGTACGGATCCAATCTGGACTACCTGAGCTGTATCTGGTATTTCCTTCTGCTGGTCGTGCCTACACTGGTGTTCATAGTGGGCTTGTCGACCACACTGATGCTTGTCTTGAATAACCAGGCCATAACTATGGTCATACTGCTTGCGTACATCGGTGCCACGCTGTTCTACATTGACGATCTGTACTATTATCTGTTCGATTACATCGGCTTCAACCTGCCCATGCTCAAGTCGGTAGTCACCGGTTTCAGCGGACTGGGAAGACTCATAAACCACCGCTTGTGTTACCTGCTGCTGGGCATCGGCCTGATTCTGACCGATGTGTCGCTCTTCCACCGGCTTCCCAACTCCAGATACAGCCTGCTGCCGTGGCGCATTGCTGCGGTGCTGTTCCTGGCAGGCGGACTGTACGCTGGCTACAGGCACGTGCATTTGTACAAGGTTGATGAGAAGTTCAGGGCCGACATGATCCGGCTGGACAACAGTTACGTCCATACAGTAGGTGCCGTGGCTGATACTTGCAGGCTCGATGTGACACAGAACGGCGATTTGCTTGACGTGAAGGCCACACTGACCGTAAGACCCGAGGCCGAAACCTCTCAGCTGGTGTTCACCCTCAATCCCGGATTCGCCCTGCACAGCGTCAGTTCACCGGAGCACACCATACAGTACCAGCGGCTCAAGCATCTCATCGTAATGGATTTCGATGCTGCACTTGCTGAGTCTGAACCGGTGGACATCGTCTTTGAGTATGGCGGAGTGGCAGATGAGCGCATCTGCTATCTGGACATACCATCCGACAAGATGCTCGAGAATACAAAAGTGCTGGATATGCTCAACACAGGCAGGCAGTATCTGTTCCAGGACCGTGATTACACGCTTCTCACCCCCGAGAGTTACTGGTATCCGCGTCCGGGCGTTGCTTACAGCGATGCCAGTCCCGAGTGGCAGAAATCATACTTCACTGATTTCACCCTCA
>JAZUJU010000081.1:0-51857 GCA_045642985.1 Bacteroidaceae bacterium
CTCCTTATCTTCGACAAGGAGACCGGTGGGTGTGTGAGGCTGACTGCTGATGACGGGCTTTCCGACAATTCAGTGCGCGGACTTCTTCAGGATTCGGATGGAAATGTCTGGTGCAGTACGCGTAATGGCCTCAACAGGATCGACACCCGCACTTTTGTGATTGACAGGTTCTTCTCCGGATACGGACTATTGGATAAGGCATATAACACCAGAGCCTGCGCTCGTGACGCTGACGGCAGTACGCTGTACTTCGGTTCCAGACAGTGCATTACCTGTTTTGATCCGGCTGTGATTTCAAATGCGGGAAATGTCGGCAATGTGGTTATGACATCGTTCTACCTGAACAATACGCCAATAACTGAAAATACCCTTTCCGGTAGAAACAACATAATTGACAGGCCGGTCCAGAAGGCTGAAACTTTCAATCTTGCATATTCAGACCGTTCGTTCACATTGGAATTCAGTACTTTCGATTATGGGGATCAGGACTGTGTCCTGTTCGAATATTCTTTCAACGGTACTGTATGGAACTCTACTCCGGCAGGTGTGAACAGAATAAACTTTACCAGGCTTAATCCTGGAAAGTATCAGCTCAGTGTCCGCGCTGTCAGCAACAACACCCGTTCCGAGGTTAGCCAGTACACTATAAAAGTGGCCAGACCGTGGTATGCAAGTGCTTGGGCCATAGTGATATATGTGTTCGTTTTCTGCTTCGTGACGTTGGTGCTCCTGTATGTGGTCCAGCAGAAACAGGCTAAGGAATTGAGCCGTGCAAAACTGCAGTCATTCACTAACATCGCTCATGAACTCTGCTCTCCTCTGACTATGCTTATTTCTCCTCTTGACGAACTGATGCACAAGGATGGCCTTGACGATGATGTGCGACGCCCGCTCAGAATGATGCACCGTACATCCTCGCGTATTATGAGCCTTCTGAACCAGCTGTTGGATATCCGCAGGTTCGATGAGGGACAGATGCGTCTGAAATGCCGCGAGACAGATATGACTGCACTTGTTCAGAACATATACGAAATGTACATGTACAGTGCCGGACATCGTGATATCAGATATTCATTCGACTGTCCTGACAATGGAATCGTGGCATGGGTTGATCGTGACAGCATTGAAAAAGTAGTTACCAACATTCTTTCAAACGCTTTCAAATACACTCCAGACAAGGGCGAAATCCGTGTGGAACTGCGGACAGGTACTGACGGCGCAGAAAATGGACCGCTCCATAATTATGTCGAGTTTTCAGTTTCAGATACAGGTATCGGCTTGGATGTGGATGATGTGAACAAAGTATTCGACAGGTTTTACAGGGCCCAGACTGAACTCTCGTCAGTCACTCTCGGACTTGGAATCGGTTTGAACTACAGCCGTATATTAGTGCAGATGCACAGGGGTATTATTCAGGCGCAGAACCGTCAGGATGTTCAGGGCAGTCGCTTCTGGTTCCGTCTGCCGCTTGGAAACAGACATCTTGACCCTGAAGAAATAGTTGGGGAGAAGACTGCCGAACAGACTTATGTGGTTCCGGAAAACAATGCAGGACAGATGATGGCCGATCAGGAGGGCAAGCTGAACAACGGGGCTACAAAAGGCTACAAGGTACTTGTCGTTGATGACGATGAGTCCCTGCTGGACTACATCGGTTATACTCTCCGGGCGGCCTATTATAAGGTTATTACCTGCCGGAACGGAAAGGAGGGGCTTCGTCTGGCCATATCTGAAGAGCCTGACATCATTATATCTGATGTCGTTATGCCGGAAATGGATGGCCTTAGCTTTGTACGGGCATTACGTAATAATCCGAACATCAGCCACATACCAGTCATACTGCTTTCTGCCAGGAACAAGCGTCAGGACCGGATGAACGGAATTGGAAACGGCGCTGACGTGTATTTGCCCAAGCCTTTTTATATGAACGAACTGAAACTGCAGGTCAGCAATCTGATAGAGAACCGATTGAGGATGAAGGGCAAGTTCTCGGGTGATCAGGAGCAGAAGGACAAGGTGGATGCGATTGAAGTCCAGTCTGGTGATGACCAACTGATGGAGCGTATTATGAACGTGCTTAACAGAAATCTGTCCAATCCGGATTTCTCAATCGAAATGCTGGCAGACGAAGTGGGGGTAAGCAGGACTCAGCTTCATCGTAAAGTGAAGAACATCACAGGATTGTCCGCAGGACGTTTTGTCAATGGCATACGCCTTAGACAGGCGGCTGTATTGCTGGAGCAGAAGAGCCTTAACATTTCTGAAATAGCTGACAGGGTAGGCTTCGGCACATCGGCGCATTTCGCTACTGCATTCAAGAATTTCTACGGGATGACGCCGTCCGAATACATCAGACAGCACGACAGTGGGAATCAGGAGCGGTCTGACTCCTGACGGTCAGACTTATCCTATGTCAACTACGGTGATGCCCGAACCGCCGAACTGTATATGCTCGTCCTGAAACGACTTTACCGCAGGTACCGTACCGAGGTACTGCCTTATCAATCTCCTGAGGATACCGTTGCCTGTTCCGTGCAGAATCCGTACCCTTGACATGCCGATCAGAGTGGCATCATCGATATAATGCATCACGGCCTGAACCGCTTCGTCCCCTCGTAACCCGCGCACATCTATGTCAGTATGAAAATTGAGCTTGCGGTCAGTCACTTCCTGGCGTGTCTGCTGGCTGAGGTAGGTGTATGACTTGTTGAGGGCGCTGCTCCTGACTGGCTCGGCATGCTCCAAACGGTCGGATTTGACAGTCGAACTGATGCTTCCGAATTCTACGGTTACTGAATTCTTTTCGACTGCAACTACGTCTCCTACAGCTGTCTGCCCCTTAAGCCGTACTGTATCGCCAACCTTGAACGAGGCTCTCGAACCCGTTCGTATCTCCGCTGCAGGCTCGGGCCTGACAGGTGCGGACTGCTGCTTTCTTTCCCGGTTCTCCTTGCGTTGGCGGCGGCGCTCCTGGCTCTGCCGCACACGCTCCATCTGACGGCGAATCTTGTCCTCGGCCTCTGATTGGGCTCCGTCGTTCTCAAGATTCTCCTTGAATTCGGTCAGTTCCTGACGGGCAAGCCTGGTCAGTTCCTTGTCTGCCTGTGCCTCCCTGATGGTGCGTATGGTATTCTCGATTACAGCGTTTGAATCCTTGAGCAGCTGGTCAGCCTTTTCCTTCGCCTCCCTGATAATGCCCTTGCGCTCTTTCTGAAGGTCGTCGAGTTCCCTTTCGTGACGGGCAATCTGTTCGTCAAGGTGCTTTTCCAACTGATGGACATTCTGCCGCTTGTTCTCCCAATATCTCTTGTCACGGACTATGTCCTGCAGATATTTGTCGGCGTTGATGTAGTCACGGCCCACTATTTCGGATGCGTCCTGAATGACTTCCTCGGGCAGACCTATCTTTCGTGCGATTTCGACTGCGAACGAACTGCCCGGATTGCCTGTCTGCAGAATGTAAAGCGGCTGCATCAGATGCCTGTCGTACAGCATAGCTCCGTTCATGATGCCATTGTTGGCGTCGGCATAGTGCTTCAGGTTCTGATAGTGGGTAGTGATGACTCCGAATGTACGGCTGCGGTTGAAACGCATGAGCACGGCTTCGGCAATTGCTCCTCCGATGTTAGGCTCTGTTCCACTACCGAACTCGTCGATGAGAATCAGGCTGCTCTGGTCGCAGTTGCGCATCATATTCTTCATATTCAGCAGATGGCTGGAATATGTGCTGAGATCGTCTTCGATGCTCTGCTCGTCGCCTATGTCTATGAATATGCTCTTGAATATGCCTACATGGCTGTTGTAGCGCATAGGTACGGGGAGACCGCACTGGAACATGTACTGTAGCAGTCCGGCAGTCTTGAGACACACCGACTTGCCGCCTGCATTCGGGCCGGATATGAGCAGTATGCTGGTCTTGGAATCAAGCCTGAGGTCAAGCGGAACGACCTGTCTGTCGTGCTTGGCCAGTGATATTTTGAGAAGCGGGTGCACGGCCTGTACCCAGTCGATGGCGGGCTTTCGCTCTATGATAGGGCAGGTGGCGTCGATGTCAAGCGACAGACGGGCCTTGGCACGAATGAAATCGATGTCGGCAAGAAACTCGTAGGAATCGAGTATGGACGGTATGTCTGCACGTATCGAATCGGCGACGGATGTCAGAATATGTATTATCTCACGTTTCTCGTCAGCTTCGAGCTCACGTATCCTGTTGTTAGCTTCGACTACCTCTTCGGGCTCTATGAATACGGTCTTTCCCGAGGCTGATTCATCGTGGACTATTCCTCGGATTTTGCGCTTCAAGGATGGCGAGACAGGTAGAACCAGACGCCCGTCGCGCATTGCCGGGGCGGCATCCTTGTCAACAAGACCGTCGCTCTGAGCCTGCTTCAGGATATTGTTGAGAATGCGGCCTATACTGAACTGGGTGCTGGCAAGATCCATTCTGATTCGGTACAGATCCTGCGACGCGTTGTCCTTGGGTTTTCCGAATTTTGTAAGTATCCGGCTGATTGAGGCGACTATCTGCGGAAAGACTGCGACCTGTGCAGACAGTGCTGACAGCTTCGGAAAAGTCTCCCTGTGTTCGTCGTCCTGCAGGAACCTGACTATTTCGCAGATAGTGTCGAGCGAACGCCACAGCTGCAGCAGTTCGGATTCGTCCATCCAAGTCCCGATTACCCTGATGTGCGAGAGCGATTCCCTTACATCGTGAAAGTTCTGGTCAGGGAATGCCACACCCTCCTGCAGTATGCGTATCATCTCGGCCGTAAGTCCGAGTTTCTGTGAAATGGATTCATAGTCGGTGAGGAATGACATTTCTTCAACGCGCTGACGTCCGAGTGTGCATATGCATCGCTCGGACAGCATTTCGCGTATTTCGTTGAAACCGGTCTTGGCTTCGAAATTATCAGGGTATATCATTCCTTCAGCTTACGACAATCAGAATATGTAGTTGAAACCTATGTTGGTCCACAGTCTCTCTCCGTCCTTTTTGTTCAGGGCTTTTGCCGCTTCGACCGAAACTACGAGATTATGGTTCATTATTAACTTCAGTCCGACACCTGCAGAACAGTGAGGCGATTCGTTCTCTCCTGAATACAGCCTTTTGCAGTATGAATACCCGTTCTCTCCGGGAACCTGGTCGATACACAGGTCGTCGCCAAAGTGTTTCTGCTCATCAAGTTTGTATGACTGAATGACCTGACCGGCATCGAAGAACGGGTTTAACACAATGTCCCAGTTCTGATTGATAAACTTGAAGCCGATGGCGCGCCAGCGGAACTCCAGATTGAGCCAGCCGACGCCGTCTCCTACCACACCGTTGTGGTTTATGCCTCTGACCGATGCGTTTCCGCCCAGAATTTCGGTATAGAGTTTGCGGAAAAACATCGTGTTCAGGTTGTTTGTCATATAGTAAGGCATATCGCCTGTCAGATTGGTCTGCAGACCTATCCTGTAGGCGAAGGTCAGCTTGTCGGATGCGACAGGAACGAAATGGGAACCCACAAAGTCGAAAGTGAGATAGCTGTGTCCCTCGTTGTCAATGAAATCGGGTGCGCCTGCAAAGCTCAGCTCAACGTTGAAACCTCTGGTCGGATCGTTCTCGCGGTCGCGGCTGTCATAAACCAGACCGGCACGGAACTGAATCACATTGCCGCCTCCACGCTCCTTGTAACCTATCAGCCCTGCGCTGCAGTATTTGTCGTAAAGAGTCGTCTGTCCTGCGTAGATGTCGTATTTGCAGGTGTCGATAGGATCTGTATTTATGTGATAGTAGGCGAGTCCTACAGCCCAGTTCAGGTTGCCGGTGATGTTCTTCATCATACTCGTTACGACACGGAACTGTTTGCGGTGCATCAGGTAGTATCCGCTCTTGGCATCGGGACGCGGATTGCCTTCGATATGGTCCTTGTAGTATGGTGACGCGAATCCGTTGTATCCGAAGAAATCGTATTTTGGAGAGTTCAGGAAGGTGACATCGTAGAAGAGTTTCCCCTCGTCAATGAGCTTGTTGAAGTAACCGTAGCTGCGGAGAATGCTGGAACCTTTTGTGTAGGTGGATGCTTCTACATTGATCTTGAAATCGTACGAAGGATAGTCGCTGCCGTTCCCATAGTTGAAAATGTCACAGCATATTCCATACTGGAATCCCAAGTCGGAGTCGAAGCCTACGACCGGCATCGGGCCGAAATTCCAACCTGTCTTGATAATTTCGCCGTCAGGCAGTTTGGTCTTGGCGGCCTGAATGTTGACAGATACTAAAGCCGCGATTAGTAACAGAGATGTAAGTTTCTTCATTTCAGTAATGTTATTGAATGTGTCGGCACAATCGGCCCTTTTCATCCACAAAGTTAGTGATTATGCACTTTATTACTACTTTTGCAGTGACAAAAAAAAGCGGTTAATGCGATTGAACCTGAAATATCTGCTCTGTATATCAGTGGCGACAGTCTGCGGAGCGCTGTTCTGCACCGAAACAGCTGCGGCGGGACCTGCAGGAGAAGGTGTTGTGGTAGTGTACACGACATCGTGGACTGATGACATGCCCGATCCGGAGTACTTTGATTGTCTGAATTATGCTTTCGCACGAATCAATGACACATACGATGGCGTGGAGATAGATAATGTGGAGCGTTTCCGCCAGATTATCGATATGTGCAGGGCCCGCAAGGGCAAACAGGTCCTGCTGTCTGTAGGCGGGTGGGGTAGCGGCGGTTTCAGTGAGATGGCTGCCGATGCAAAGAAGCGCAGGGCGTTCGCCTGGAACTGCAGGAAACTGATATGGGATATGGGCTTTGACGGCATTGACCTGGACTGGGAGTATCCAACCCAGAGCGATGCCGGAATTACTGCATCCGAAGATGATGTAAAAAACTTTACACTGTTGCTTAAGGACCTGAGGACTGCAATAGGACCGAAGCGGGTCATTTCAGTTGCAGTCATCAGTACCGGAAAATATTTCAACTTTCGTGAGGCGGACCGCTATGTCGACTATTACAATGTGATGTGTTATGATATGGGGCAGCCGCCGTTTCATAACGCACCGCTATATAAGTCCAATCTTGTTCAGAATATTTCCATATCCGATGCTACAGGCCAACTCGTAGCTGCAGGGGCTCCCAAGAGCAAAATAGTAATCGGCATACCGTTTTACGGCCGTGGGAACGAGGACTTCCCGGAGGATACCAGAAGCTCTGATGCAAGACTGAAGGGCGGCTATTTCTATAATTGGGACGAAGATGCCAAAGCTCCGTATCTTACCGACAGGGCAGGAAAACTGTGCTATTCCTATGACGACACCGCCTCTGTCAGGTATAAGTGCGAATTTATCAGACAAATGAACCTGAAGGGAGCGATGTGCTGGCCGACCAGCGGAGACGATGAGAACGGTACTCTTCTGAAGTCAGTCCGCGAGCACTTGTCTGTGTCCAGATAATCCGGTAACATCGTTGAAGAGCAGCGAGGCGATATAGAAGCCGAATATAGCTGTGATGTGGGAGACTGTTCCGTTTCCGGGGTCGTTTGCGTCGTATGTGAGATTTTCCATTCTCTCTTCGCTGTAAACGCATTTGAACTTGCGCGACGGGAACTGGCCGCTCTTCTTGAAACGGTTGCGCAGTGCCCTGGCAAGAGGACATCCCTTCACGTTCCAGAATTCTGCTACAGCTATTTTGGACGGATCGCTCTTGAGCGCCGCACCCATTGAGGAATAGAATCTGGCGCCTGTCTGCAGCGATCTGATGATAAGCGCGGCCTTGTCCGGTACGCTGTCGATGGCGTCTATTATGCAGTCGTACTGTTCCAGATGGAATGTGTCGGCAGTATCTTCGGTAAAGCGTTCCTGCAGCGCCCTTATCACGGCATTCGGACAGATGGAAATAAGCCTGTCCCTGAGCGCCGTGACTTTCGGCTGCCCGATGGTCAGTGATGTGGCCATCAGCTGTCTGTTTACGTTCGATGCGCATACCAGGTCGGAGTCTATCAGTGTCAGCCTCCGGATGCCTGAACGGATCAGTGATTCTGCGCACCAGCTTCCTACGCCACCGGTTCCTACCAGCAGAACATTGACGCTTCCGAGTCTGGCGAGCGCTTCAGTTCCAATCAGCCGTTCCGTTCTGGAGAAAAACCCGTCCATATCAGCCATAGTGCATAATTTTTCATCAAAATTAGTCAATTATGTTCTTATTGTTCATAATTTAGCGGAATAATAGGAAGTTAATATAAACTATCAATATGGAAAACGGAAAAAAAGAGAAAGGCCTGTTAGACAGGAAGTGTTCAAGAAGAACTGCGTTGAAGATTCTGGCTGCCGGCGGTGCCGGAGCAGTGCTGGGAGAATCGTTGCTGACATCGTGCAAGGGCAGTACAGCCAAAGCCAGTCAGGTTGCAGCCGCTCCTGTCGTGAATGGCGGCATTGTATCAAAGAAATGGGATTCTACAGGTGACACCATAGGCCTGCTCGGTCTTGGCTGTATGCGACTTCCGCAGAAGGGAGGCCAGAGCGGCGGTTTCGGCCGTGGCGGAGCCATCGATCAGGAACAGACGAATGCTATGGTTGACTATGCAATCAGTCATGGCATCAACTATTTCGATACCGCTCCGGCTTATAACGGTTCCGAGGTAGCTATGGGTATAGCCCTTAGCCGTCATCCACGTGAGTCATATCTCATTGCCACCAAGATGTCAAACTTCAACGGCGGTACGGTGGATGCTGCCAGAAATATGTTCGAGGCATCTCTTGCCAATCTCAAGACCGAATACATTGACTATTTCCTGCTTCACGGCGCCAGCAGTCAGAGGGATATGGACAACCGTTTTGTCAAGAACGGTGTGATTGACTACATCCTCCAGGAGAAGAAGGCCGGAAGAATCAAACATTTGGGCTTCTCATTCCATGGCCGCAGACAGGATATGGACTATATGCTCTCGCTTAACTCTACTTACCATTGGGATTTCATTCAGATTCAGATGAATTATCTGGATTGGGATTTCGAGAGCAACAGGAACGCAGACGCACATTATCTGTATGACGAGATAAAGAAACGCAACATCCCGGTAGTCGTTATGGAACCTGTACGTGGAGGTGCGCTTGCCAATGTCAACGAAAAGTTCAGCGGAATGATGGCTGAGGCCCGTCCGAATCTGAGTCCTGCCGGCATGGCTCTGTCGTTTGCCGCTTCGTTCGACGGCGTGATGACGGTACTTAGCGGTATGTCCAATATGGAACAGATGACCGAGAACGTCAATACTTTCACCAACTTCAAACCGTTGGATGACAAGGAAAAGGAACTGCTTCTCAAGATTGCGAGAATGCAGCTTGAGCATTCGACCATCGGCTGTACGGGCTGCCGTTACTGCATGCCCTGCGGATTCGGAGTTGATATCCCAGCCAATTTCAAGGTCTATGATACCCTTGCAAATGATTACAGCCTGCCGGATCCTGCCGGACCACACGATTCGGAATACAAGAAGAACCGCCGCGCATTCCTCAACAAGTACAATGCCATTGAGAGTTCGATGCGTGCCGACAGCTGTGCAAACTGCCGCGCCTGTGTAAGCAGATGCCCGCAGCATATCGATATTCCCGTGCAGCTGACAAAAATCAAGAATCTGGTAAAGGAACTGTCTGCCGAATAATTGATGATGAAGAAAAGGAAATCCGTAATCCGGCTTTGCAGGATTGTGCTGGCAATAGCCTCAATTCTGCTGATGAGTCTGCTTTTCGTGAATGGTGCCAATCGTGGTATGCTGGCGTTCATGGCGAAGGTCCAGTTCATTCCGGCTCTGCTGGCAGGCAATTTCATCGTTATTGCACTGCTGTTGTTGATTACTTTTCTTTTCGGCAGAATCTACTGCTCTGTGATATGTCCGCTGGGAATAACCCAGGATCTGTTCAACTGGATAACCAAAAAGACCGGAGGCAAAAAAAAGGCAGTCCGATTCGGGTATTCCAGGCCTAAGAGCGTGCTGCGGTATGTGATACTTGCGATATATGTCGTCGCCGTGATTCTGGGAGTCGGCTCATTTATGGCTCTTCTTGACCCGTATGCTGCATTTGGCAGGATTATGTCACACATATTCAATCCTGCGGCCATCTTTATCAACAACCTTATCGCATCGTCAACCGATATTTTCCTAACCGAAAAGTACATCGGACTGAATGCTGTGGCACTTTCGGTGGCAATAGTAACATTTGTGGCAGTGACTTTCCTTGCAATCAGGGGAGGACGTACATATTGCAATACCATATGTCCGGTCGGCACTCTGCTCGGACTTGTCAGCCATCGTCCGGTATTCAGAATCCGAATTGACGAATCGAAATGCAACCGCTGCGGACTGTGCGGCCTGAAATGCCGTGCGAGCTGCATCGATACTAAAAATCATGTTATTGATTACAGCCGGTGTGTTGACTGTTTTGACTGCATCGATAACTGTTCCGGTCAGGCAATCTATTATTCGGCGGCAGAAAAGAAAACTGTTATGAGCGATAATTCGGAAGTGGAGAACGAGTCAAGAAGGAAATTCCTTTCCATTCTGGCTCTGACAGGCGTTGCCGGCTCAAAATTATGGGCAAAGGACAAGGTTAACGAGGTGCAGAATTTTGTCGAAGGAAGGACTGAACAGAAGACTGTTGCCGTTTCTCCTTTCGGAAGTGTCAGCCACAAGCATCTGAACAGTCACTGTACGGCCTGTCACCTGTGCATAGACAAGTGCCCTAACAAGGTCCTGCGTCCGGCTATCAGGGAATACGGCCTCGAGGGTGTGATGCAACCTGTGATGGATTATACCAAGAGCTACTGCGAATACGACTGCACATTGTGCGGAGAAGTCTGTCCTGCCGGAGCAATAGAAAAACTGACACCTGACAGGAAACAGTCGATACACATCGGACTTGCCGTTGTTGACAAGGATGTGTGTCTGATGAGTCACGGCTCGCTGCTTTGCGGCGCCTGTAGAAATTCCTGCCCGTCTGGAGCTATTACTCTGAAGCCTGACTACAACCAACCATTGACTGAAAGCGAGATAGCAGAGCTGGACAATCTGCCGGAGAGTGTAGCACGCCCGCGCGTACATTACAAGGTATTCCCGATTGTGGACGAGGATTTGTGCATAGGCTGCGGACTGTGCCAGTTCCGCTGTCCGACAAAGGCAATCACCGTAAACGGCTACGAAGTGCACAAATGATGCGATGGCGGTCAGCGCCTTTCGCGTCTGATTACTTTCTTTTTACGTACTGACCACCCGAAAAATCCCTTCGGGTTGCTGACATCGAAGTACTGCCCGTGGGTATAGGCTATCAGTTCCATTGCGGCCATATCAAGCGTACCATCCTCGCGCAGATACTGTTCGTCCACCTGAACATTCACAACTTCGGCAAGGAACATATCGTGAGAGCCTAACTGCTTGATGTCCACCACTTTACATTCTATGGAAACCGGCGATTCCAGAATCGTGGGCGCCGATACCAACGATGCTCTGCCGGGTGTCAGCCCGGTCTCCTTGAACTTGTCGCAGTCACGTCCGGAACGTACGCCGCAGAAGTCTGTCGCTCTGGCAAGCCTTTTCGTAGTCAGGTTTATGACAAAGCAGCCGCTGCGCCTGATAATGTCGTATGAATACCGCTCAGGACGTATCGACACATAGCACATAGGCGGATTGCTGCAGACCGTTCCAGTCCAGGCGACGGTCAGCATATTGTATTCTTCAGGAGTTGCACCGCAACTCACCAGCACAGCCGGGAGAGGGTAAATCATTGTGCCGGGTTTCCAGTCCTTTTTCATCGTAACTGGTCCGGTTGTGTTATTTTTCTGAAAACCTGCGGGAATGGCAGCTGGAAGCGCATCAGTTCGCCCTTGACCGGATGAATGATGCTGAACCTGTAGTTGTGAAGCATCAGACGGCGCGCAGGGTTTGTCTCTGCTCCGTATTTGATGTCACCGGCGATAGGGCATCCCATTTCGGCCATATGGACGCGGATCTGATTCTTCTTGCCGGTGAATATCTCAATGTCCATCAATGCGTAACGTCCGCGAGACTGAAGCAGACGGTAATGAGTTACAGCCAGTCGGCCCTCATCTTCGTTGTCGGTGGAATGTACCTGCAGACGGTCGTTCTCGGTCAGCAGCGAACGGATTTCATCCTCCGGCTTTTCTGGCACACGTTCGGTCACGCAAACGTATTTGCGCTCCTTTACGTAGAAGTCCCAGTTCTCACGCAGCTCTTTCTGGAGTTCTCTGTCCTTTACGAACATTAGTATCCCTGATGTATACTGGTCAAGCCTGTGGCAAGTGAAAAGCTCGGCATTGGGATTGTCGTGCCGTACATAATCACGGACGATGCAGTATGCATTGTTCTCCTTTTCGCTATCGTTGGCTACAGAAAGCAGTCCGGAGGCCTTTTCTATGACGACCATCCATTCATCCTCGTACATAATCCTGACCTGAGGATTCTTGAACTTGTAGAATGACCTGCCAAAGTTCACATCTACTTTGTCGCCTGGAAGCAGAGGTGTGTCAAACTGGGTTACAGGCTTGCCTTTCAATGCGATATGTCTGTATTTGAGCATTGCCTTTACTTCTGTTCTGTTCTTGTTGCTGAGTACCTGCAGCAGAAATGGCAGAAGGGTAGTCTCTTCCGTCACTTCATAGCTCTTGATGTTGTCAGCCGTGTAATGTCTTGTATCGCCCTTTCTCATTATTGAATACTATCAGATAAAGTGGTTGGCTGCGTTGATGAAGGCCAGTACCGATGCTCGGACAATGTCTGTATCGGCGGCAAAGCCAGAGTATCTTTTGCCTTCGTATTCAACCTGCATATGAACCTTTCCTATGTCATCGCAGCCTCTGTCCATTGCCTGGATAAAGAATTCGCGAATCATCATTCTATCGCCGATTATCTTCTTGACACATTTGATTGCGGCATCAACAGGCCCGTTCCCAACAGAGAGAACGGAATGTCTTTTGCCGCGTACGGACAGACGCACATAAGCGCGGGTCTTGACTCCCTGACCGGATACTACCTTGAGATGAACTAGCTTAATAGGTTCCAGATCATCCGGATTGACGCCGACAATCTTCATTATGTCATGGTCTGTGACGTCCATCTTGACATCAGCCAGACGAAGGAACTTTTCGTATGCGGCGTCGAGTTCCTCCTTGGTCAGTTCTATGTTGAGTGATGCAAGACGGTATTTCAGCGCGGCACGTCCGCTGCGTGCGGTTAGTACTATACTGTTGTCCTCCAAACCGATATCCTTCGGGTCGATGATTTCGTATGTTTCCTTCATCTTGATGATACCGTCCTGGTGTATGCCCGAAGAGTGGGAGAATGCGTTTCGTCCGACTATGGCCTTGTTCGGCTGAACAGGCATATTCATCATTCCCGATACCATATGACTGGTGTGATAGATTCTGGTCGTGTCGATTCCAGTGTGGAATCCCAACTCGCTGCGGCTTTTCAGAATCATCGCAATCTCTTCGAGCGCAGTATTTCCGGCACGTTCGCCGATTCCGTTCATTGTGACGTCTATCTGTCTGGCGCCGTTCATTATACCCTGAAGCGCATTGGCGGTAGCCATACCCAGGTCATTGTGGCAGTGAACAGAAAGCAGAACCTTGTCAATTCCGTCGACATGTTCCTTCAAGTATCTGATCTTATTGCCGAATTCGGTAGGCATGCAGTAGCCTGTCGTGTCGGGAATGTTTATCACGGTTGCTCCAGCCTTGATAACTGCTTCGATGACACGTGCCAGATACTCGTTGTCGGTGCGTCCTGCATCCTCGCAGTAGAACTGGACGTCGTCAATCAGATTTCGTGCGTATTTTGTCATACGAACGGCTCTTTCCAGTATTTCTTCGCGGTTGGAACCGAACTTATATCGGATATGAAAGTCCGATGTCCCGATTCCTGTCTGAATGCGCCCACGCTTCGCAAACCTGAGCGATTCAGCAGCGGTATCAATATCTTCTGTGACGGCACGTGAAAGTGCGCAGATGACAGGTTCGGTGACAACCTGCGAAATCTTCACCACACTGTTGAAGTCTTCGGGACTGGATATGGGAAACCCTGCTTCGATGACATCTACACCGAGTTCTTCGAGTGCTTTGGCCACCTGAATCTTTTCCACTGTGTTGAGCTGGCAGCCTGGAACCTGCTCTCCGTCGCGCAGTGTGGTGTCAAATATGTATACTCTGTCAGACATCGGCGTTATTTAAGCCATCTGTCAAGCCATTCAAAGTAAGTGCGCTGCCAGAGAATTGCATTCTGCGGTTTCAGAACCCAGTGGTTCTCGTCGGGGAAGAGCAGAAGTTCTGCCGGAACACCTCTTATTATTGCCGCATTGAAGGCCGATACTGCCTGTGAGTAGAGAATGCGGTAGTCCTTTTCGCCGTGTATGCAGAGAATTGGCGTGTCCCATTTGTCAATGAACAGGTGAGGCGATGCGCTGAAGGAGCGTGCTGTCTTGTCATTCTCCGTCCAATAGGAGCCACCCAGATCCCAGTCGGTGAACCAGAGTTCCTCGGTCTCGACACTCTGCTGCTGCAGGTTGAATATTCCGTCGTGGGCGATGAATGCCTTGAAACGCTTGTCGTGATGTCCTGCAAGCCAGTATACGGAATATCCACCGAAACTGGCACCGACGCAGCCGAGCCTGTCGCTGTCAATGAAAGGCTCCTTGCTGACCTCGTCGATGGCGGTGAGAAGATCCTGCATACACTGACCGCCATAATCTCCGCTGATTTCCTCGTTCCACTCGCTTCCGTAACCGGGCATACCGCGGCGGTTCGGGGCAACGATTATGTAGTCATTGTCGGCCATTATCCTGAAATTCCAGCGGTAGCTCCAAAACTGTGACACGATGCTCTGAGGACCGCCCTCGCAGAACAGAAGGGCCGGGTATTTCTTGTTCGGGTCGAACTTGGGAGGGTAGATGACCCACGTGAGCATCTGCTGACCGTCGGTGGTCTCAATCCAGCGTTCCTCAACCTTGATTCCGTCCAACTGGCTGAAGATATGGTCATTTTCGTGCGTCAGCTTTTCGGCCATGTTCCTGCGTACATCTACCGAGAAGATTTCAGTAGCGTTGGTTATGGACTGGCGGGTCGCTATGATTCTTTCGCCTGCAAGCGCAATGCTCTGAAAGTCGCATGTCTCGTCGTTAACGGTCTGAACATTGCCGTCCAGGTCGGTGCAGAAGATGGACAGCCTGCCGTGCCATGCTCCTACAAAGTAAAGACGGTAACTGTCTCTGTCCCAGATGAACGATTCCACATTGCTGTCGAACTGTTCCGATACGGATGCCTTTTTGCCAGTCTGCAGATCCATAACATACAGGCGGTTCCTGTCGCTCTCGTAACCGTCGTGCTCCATACTCTGCCATGCGATGTATCTGCCGTCAGGAGAATACTGCGGATTGATGTCGTATCCGAGATTAAGGTCATCAGTACCATCCTGCTTGCAGAGGTTTACTGTGCTGCCGTCGTGAATGTCGTAATAGAAGATGTCAGAATCAGTGCTTTTGGCATATTCCAGACCGGTCTTCTTGCGGCATGTGTATGCGATGCCGCGTGAATCGGGACTCCACGTCAGCTGTTCTGTGCCGCCGAATGGCAGCATCGGACTTTCGTATGCCTGACCTTCAAGAATGTCGAGCGTAATGTCTGAAACACGTTCGCCGTCGAACGGAGCGACGAACGGGTGGGGAAGCTCGTCAACCCAGCTGTCCCAGTGCCGGTACATCATATCGGTGGCGATTCGTCCTGATGCCAGAGGCAGGTCTTCGTACTGAGTCTGCCTTACCAGTGGATTGGGAACGCCCATAATCATCAGAACCTGATTTTCGTCAGGAGCGAAAATGAATCCGTCAATCGATTTGTCTGTGAATGACAACTGCCTGCGGTTGCCGCCATTGTCATCCATCTCCCAAATCTGATACGAACCGGAACTGTTGCTTAGAAAAGCGATTCTGGAACCGTCTTTGATCCAGGCAGGCGATGTTTCGTTGTCGGCTGTGGCCGTAAGCAGCCTGTTGTCGGTTCCGTCTGAATTCATGACATATATCTCGTGATGGTTGCCGTTGGCCTCAACGCTGTAGTACGTAACTCCGTATGCTATTTTCGTACCGTCGGGTGATACGGCGAACGAGCCGATCCGCCCCATAGCGTAGAGTGCTTCGGGCGTCAGCCTGCCATCTGTTAACTTTACTTCGGCCTTGCCGATGAGTGGCTTGTCCGAACCATTGCCACTGCAGCCTACGGTTGCCGTTACGCTTGTCAGTATTGCCATAATGATTGTTGACAGTGTGTAAAAATGATGTCTTTTCATCTTTTTATTTTTAACGTGGCGCAAAGTTACGCTTTTATATTGACTTTTAGAGTAGTTTTGCAGAGTCAAAACGATTGATTATGATGCTGGGAAGATTTATGTTGTGTCTGCTGCTTGCCGCTCCGTTTTCGGCAGCAAACGATCCTGTCACGTGCAGAACCACACTGAACGAACTGTCCGATTCGGTATTCGCCGTTAGCTTTGACCTGAAGATACAGCCGGGATGGCATGTGTATTCAACCGGACTTCCGGCAGGAGGACCGGTAAGCGCTTCAATTACTGTCGAGTCGGAAGACTGTGCGGTCCTGTTAGACAATCTTGAATACGAAGGCGACGAGATAGAGAAGGAAGATCCTGTGTCTGGAATTAATGTAAGATTTTTTGAACAGAGAGTAAAGTTCGTTCAGAGGTTTGCCATTTCTGACGAAAATTGGAAAATATCGGGATATCTGACTTTCGCGGCCTGTGATGACCAGAGTTGTATTCCGCCTCAGAATATCGATTTCAGCTATAGTGGCAAGCCTTCGGCTCAGTCTGTGGCTGCTGCCGCCGGCCCGTCTGCAGATGTCGACGGATTTGAAGCCATCCCCGGCTATGACGCCCGTCAGTGGGCCCCTGCCGACTATGACCGAAGCAACACTTCAGGACAGGGCAGGGGATTGTGGGGACTGTTCCTTACAAGTTTCCTCGGAGGCCTTCTGGCACTGCTTACGCCATGCGTTTGGCCTGTCATTCCTATGACTGTGAGTTTCTTTCTGAAACGCTCCGAGAATCGTAAGTCTGCTGTTCGGGACGCTGTCATCTATGGCGTGTCAATAGTCGCGGTCTATGTGTCGCTGGCCTTGCTGATAACTCTGATTTTCGGAGCTAGCGCACTCAATTCTCTATCTACGAATGCTATTGTCAATCTGATATTCTTTGCAGTTCTGGTCGCATTTGCTCTTTCGTTCTTCGGACTGTTCGAGATTACGTTGCCGTCGGGATGGAGTACTGGATTGAGCAGAAAATCTTCTGCATCGGGAGGAGTCGTGTCAATATTTCTGATGGCTCTGACGCTTTCTGTGGTATCCTTCTCGTGTACGGGCCCAATAATAGGCTTCCTCCTGGTTGATGCTGCTTCGGCCGGCGGAATTGTAGCTCCTGTAATTGGAATGACGGGCTTTTCTCTGGCTCTTGCCATACCGTTCGCCCTCTTTGCCATGTTCCCGCATTGGCTCAAGTCCATGCCGAAATCGGGGTCCTGGATGGAGAAAATCAAAGTTACTTTAGGCTTTATCGAACTGGCATTCGCACTGAAATTCCTCTCTGTAGCTGATATGGCATACGGCTGGGGTATTCTGCCTCGCGGACTTTTCGTACTGTTATGGATACTGATGGCCGTATTCCTGGGACTCTATCTGCTGGGAGTCATTCGTTTTCATAGAGATGAGCCTAGACAGCGGCTGTCGTGGCTCTCGGTCATAGCGGCCGTAATCGCATTCCTGTTTGCAGCCTGGATGGTACCGGGACTCTGGGGCGCTCCGCTAAAGGCCATCAGCGCGTTTACGCCTCCGATGAGCACTCAGCATCTCAAACTTGTTGACATTCAGGTGGAACCGGACTGTATGGACTATGCCGAAGCCCTTGAAATGTCAGCAGCTACTGGCAAACCTGTCCTGCTCGATTTTACCGGCTACGGCTGTGTCAATTGCCGCAAGATGGAGGCTTCGGTTTGGACTGATCCGGAAATAGCGTCGACTATTCAGGAAAATTTTATACTGGTTTCGCTTTTTGTCGATGACAAGACCCCGCTGGACAGAACCATATCTGTGAACGAGAACGGTATACAGGTGAAACTGCGTACCGTAGGTGACAAGTGGAGCTTGCTGCAGCGCCACAAGTTCGGCGCCAACGCGCAACCATTCTATGTGATAGTCAATGCCGATGGAGACCTGCTTTCAGGTCCTTATACCTTCGATACCGAGGTCGCTCACTTTGCTGCCTTCCTGACTTTCCGATAGTTTGACAGGGTTAGTCCCCTGTTGCTACTGGTTCTGGTTCATCCAAACTGCTGTGAAGAGACAGCAATATTATTTTTTCCTTCCTTTACAATATTGATACCTTACTTGGACTTGTTCTGCTGGGCTTGACGAAGCCTTTCCTGCTCCTTCTGGAGAGCTTCGAGACGTGCCATCATATTGTTGGAACGGTTCTGCTTGGGATCGTTTCGGTTCGCTTCGTAGTTGGCTTCGAGCTGTCGCCGCAGTTCCTCTTCGTCGGTATGGCGGCGCAGGTACATCATGACAAGGATGTTGGCAAGAGCCGATATGAAGTAGTAGTAGCAGAGTCCCGAGGAATAGTTGTTGAAGGTGAAGAAGAAGATAACCGGCATAAGGTACATGGTCCAGCGCATCATCTTCATAGTATCCTCCTGGCCTGGAGCCTGTTGCTGCTGTCTCATTGAAATGACGGTGTTGATGACATTGCTGGCGCAGAACAGTACGCAGAAGATGCTCAAGTGAGTACCGACGCCCCAGATGTGCCTGTTCCAACTGATTATGTCATCAAATCCCGTCAGGTCAGTTGCCCAGAGGAAACTCTGCTGACGAAGATCAATGGCGTTAGGAATGAAGAAGAAGAGAGCCATCCAGAAAGGCATCTGGATAAGTGCCGGCAGACAGCCTCCCATAGGGCTTACACCGTATTTGCTGTATACGGCCATCGTTTCCTGCTGTTTCTTCATCGCATCCTCCGGTTTCGGATATTTTGCGTTTACCTCGTCAACGTAAGGCTTGAGGGCACGCATCTTGGCCGATGACATATATGATTTGAGCGTGAACGGATATACTATCACCTTAAGAATAACTGTAAGCAGCAGTAGTACGATACCCATATTCAGACCCCACTTGGAGAGCAGGTTGAACAGAGGGATGATGAGGAAACGGTTAAACTCTCTGACCACAGGCCATCCAAGGTCGATTACCCTGTGTAGCCTGATTTTCTTGTCGCCGTATGCCTGCTGATTGGCCTTGCGCAGTATTTTGTAGTCGTTCGGACCCAGGTAGAACTGGAGTCTTGTCGGTTCGCTGCCGGTCGGGTCGAATGGCGCGCGAAGCTTGGCGGACATCTTCTTGAGGTATCCGTTGCCCTTCTCATAGACTGATGATGCCAGTTTTGCATTTGCATCGAAATTGTCGGCGGTAATCAGAATGCATGAGAAGAACTGGTTCTTGAATGCCACCCAATCAAGCTGCTCGTCAATATCAATGCCTCTTGCACCTTTCACCATACTCATATATTTGGTGCGCTTGATGTCAGAACGTTTGTAGGTGAGGGTAGTGTAGCGCTGCTCGAATTCAAAACCCTTTTCCTGCTGACGCAGGTTCTGAATCCAGTCAATAGCCAGTCTGTCAAGATTTGTGGAGAAGAAATCCGACATGTTGACGGCGGTAATCTCGAGATTGACCATATAGCCGTCCGGCTGGAGACTGTATTTGAAATCCATATGACCGTAGCCGTTGGTGTTCAGACGCATGGTAACGGTGTTGGCTGTAACAGCGACAGGCTCAAAATAAAGGTCCTTGGACGCGATATTGCAGTTCTTGCCGTCAAACTTGAAGTTCAGACTTATTTCCGAACGGTCGAATATGACTATCTGTCCGCCCTGCTGGTCACAGTAGTTGCTCAGCTGAAGTCTGCACGGCATTCCTCCCCTGGTCGAAATACCCACTTTTACAAGTTCGTTGCTGAGGGTTACTGTCTCTTCGCTGCCGTGAAGTGCGGGAAACAGAGGAGATAGCGAATCGGTCTCTTCGGCCGTCTGTACGGGGGCGGAAACGATGGAATCCGCTGCGAATGCCTCCATTTTTACGGAGTCAATAGCCTGTTCGTACTGTTTTTGCTTGCTAACCTGCTGTTTGTCGGGCTTGCTCATAAAGAAAAACAGCAATAGTGCCATCCCTAAGAAAAGAAAGCCGAAATACGTTCTTCTGTCCACGATCCTATAATTATTTAATATCGAGACGCGAAATTACAAAAAATATGTGGCATCAGCAGCATTTTCAAAACAGATTCTTAATTTTGCGTTCACAAAAACAAATTACATATAACTGATATGAGAAGAAATTCTGTTTTCGCAATGCTCGCTGCAATGCTCCTGATGCCGTTTGCCGCACAGGCTGCCGACGATGCGGCAGAACCGGAGAAGAACTGGAAATTTCCTGGTGATGCAGCCGTTAAGTTTACACAAAGCTATTTTTCTGAGAACTGGTACAAGGGCGGTCAGAGCAATATCAGCCTTCTGTCTCAGTTTGATCAGGAGGCCGATTATGCGAAGGGAAATGTTACTGTGGACAATAAACTGGAGGCTAAGTTGGGCTACTATACGACCAAGACAGAAGACGACAGGACAATGTTCAAGGTTAATGAGGATCTGCTCCGTCTGACCAGCAAGTTCGGAATGAGGGCTTTCAAGGATTGGTTCTATTCAGCTCAGATTCAGGGATATACGCAGTTCATGAACACTTATGCAGACGACAATGTGACTCTTGAATCGGAATTCTTTGCTCCTGTATATGCAAGTGCGTCGATAGGTATGGACTACAAGCCGACCTTCGACAACGACAAGATAACACTTTCACTCTTACTTTCACCGGTGGCATATAACTGCCGCTATGTCAAGGATATAGAACTTGCTCCGAGGTTCGGTATCGAGCCTGGCAAAAAGTTCAAGCAGGACATCGGTTCAAGCGCAGAGCTTAATCTGAAGTGGAATTTCTGGAAGATGCTGACCTGGACTCTCAAGGGTCAGATGTTTACCAGTTACGGTTACATCGAGACGAATATCGAGAACACCCTTGACATCACTGTCACCAAGTTCTTCGGCGTTCAGCTGTTCGCGCACTGGCGCTTCGATGACAGCGTTGGCCGTAACTATGACTGGGGTTACAATCAGCTGAAGGAGTTCCTGACACTCAATCTTACTTATAACTGGTAATCAGAAAAAGCTAGAATGATGCTTGAAGGGGCTGTCCGGCTCCTTCGCCATATAGTTGTATTCAAGTCTGTCTGTCAGGCAGGGTGCGATTCTGCACAGCAGCAGTAGCATCTTGCCTGTCAGTGTCAGTGTTATACGTCTGCGTCGTCTTTCGATTGCCCTCAGCAGAATTCTGGCAACTCTCTCGGCTGACATCATCTTCTCTTCGGTTCTGGGAGTCTCACCCTGCTGCGAGCCGTCTGCGGTAAGAGCCGTCCTGCGTATGTTCGATGCTGTAAAGCCCGGGGCGAATGTCAGCACATGGAGTCCTGTGTATAGGTTTTCCACATGGAGGGTATCCAGAAAACCGTTTATCGCGAATTTTGATGCGGAATAGCCCGTTCTGGCGGGGAGTCCCTTGTAACCGGCAGTCGATATCACTCCGACTACAGAGCCCTTGGATTCCAATAGCCATGGTAGGGCAAACTTGGTGCAATTTACAGTGCCCCAGAAGTTTACATCCATAAGCCGTTCCATTACAGACAGGTCCATATCTTGGAATAGTGCTCTCATGGATATGCCGGCGTTATTTATCAGTATGTCGATGCGTCCGAATCTGCTGACGGTCGAATCTATCAGATTTCTGCACTCTTCGCGTACAGCAACGTCTGTCTTTACAGCCAGTACTTCGGTTATAGGGGACAGTTCCGCTGCGATTTCGTCCAACTTGTCCTCTGAACGTGCTGCAAGTACAAGTTTCGCTCCTTTTGTTGCGAACAGCCGGGCTGTTGCCAGACCGATTCCCGAACTTGCACCTGTAATAATAACAACCTTATTTTCAATGCTCTGTCTCATAACAGTTCAATTTTTACTTGTCCTTATTCTTCTCCTTGAGCATTTCCTCAAGTTTGAACATTTCGTCACGATATTGCGCTGCCTCTATAAAGTCCATTCGCGATGCCGCTTCGGTCATCAGCCTGCGTACCCGTGCAATAGCCTTGCCGAGCTGCGACGAATCCATATATCCAACTACCGGGTCGGCAATTTTAGCGCTGCTGCTGGATAGTCCATAACTCCTTGACTTTTCATCAGATACGTCTGACGGAAGAAGTGATTCGGCTACCGCTTTGCGAATCTGTGTCGGTGTTATTCCGTGTTCGCTGTTGTAACGGCTCTGCTTGTCGCGGCGACGGGCTGTCTCCTGCATGGTGAGCCGCATGCTTTCTGTGATTCTGTCGGCGTACAGGATTACTTTACCGTTGACGTTTCTAGCCGCTCTTCCGGCTGTCTGAGTCAGGGATCTGTGGTCTCTGAGGAATCCCTCCTTGTCAGCGTCGAGTATGGCTACAAGCGATACCTCGGGCAGATCCAGTCCCTCTCTGAGCAGGTTTACACCTATGAGTACATCAAAGAGGCCCGCCCGCAGGTCCGACATTATACGTACTCTCTCGAGCGTTTCAACATCGCTGTGGATGTAGTTGCACCTGACTCCATTCTTTAGGAGGTAGTCGTTCAGCTCCTCCGCCATCTTCTTGGTCAGTGTCGTTACGAGCACTCTTTCGTCCTTTTCGGCGCGTACCTGAATTTCTTCCATCAGGTCGTCTACCTGATTTCCACACGGGCGTACTTCAATTTCGGGGTCAAGTAGTCCGGTGGGGCGGATTACCTGGTCGGCAACTATGCCGCCGCTCTCCTGAAGTTCGTAGTCGGCAGGTGTGGCGCTTACATATATCACGCTGTGTGTCAGCTTCTTGAACTCGTCAAATTTAAGCGGACGGTTATCGAGTGCGGCAGGCAGACGGAAACCATATTCCACAAGGTTGATCTTGCGTGCGCGGTCACCGCCGTACATGGCGTGCAATTGCG
Source organism: Bacteroidaceae bacterium (assembly GCA_045642985.1). Lineage (GTDB taxonomy): Bacteria > Bacteroidota > Bacteroidia > Bacteroidales > Bacteroidaceae > Colenecus. The sequence goes on from JAZUJU010000081.1 coordinate 23,147, forward strand.
GTACGCTGACGTGGCTCTCGTCTATGACAAGAAGGAAGTCGTCGGGAAAGAAGTCCAGAAGGCAGTACGGGCGGGTGCCAGCCTCTCTACCATCGAAATATCTTGAATAGTTTTCGATACCTGAACAATGACCGAGCTCGCGAATCATTTCCACATCGTATTCCACCCGCTCCTTAAGTCGCTTTGCCTCAAGTGGTTTCCCGATTTCCTGAAAGTACTCTACACGCTCGTGCAAATCGTCCTGAATCTGCCTTATCGCGCGTTCCTGACTCTCTTTTGTGGTCATGAACAGGTTCGCTGGGTAAATCCTATAGCTGTCGTACTGCTCCACGCGCTCACCAGTCTGTATGTCGAACTCCTCGATGGAATCTATCTCGTCATCCCAGAACTGGATACGCAGAGCCAGGTCGTTGTACGCCAGATTGATATCAACGCTGTCTCCCTTAACACGGAACTGGCCCCTGGACAGTTCTATGTCGTTGCGGGTGTACAGGCTGTCGACAAGTCTGTGCAGAAAGACATCCCTGTCCATCTTCGCCCCCTTGCGGACCTCTATGACATTGTTGTAGAAGTCAGCGGGGTTGCCCATACCGTATATGCACGATACGGAGGATACCACAATTACATCATTACGTCCTGACAGTAAGGCAGATGTGGCGGAAAGTCTCAACTTGTCAATCTCGTCGTTTATGGAAAGGTCCTTTTCAATGTATGTGTCGGTCGACGGGATGTATGCCTCCGGCTGATAATAGTCGTAATACGAAACGTAATACTCAACCGCATTTTCCGGGAAGAATGCCTTGAACTCTCCGTACAGCTGCGCGGCAAGAGTCTTGTTGTGACTCAGGACCAGGGTGGGTCTGCCAACATTCTTAATGACATTGGCTATGGTAAAAGTCTTGCCGGAACCTGTCACTCCGAGCAGAGTCTGTGCGGGTAGCCCTTCCAGAACTCCTTCTGTAAGCTGCTGTATCGCCTGAGGCTGGTCGCCGGTAGGCTGGTATGGGGAGTTGAGCCTGAATTCCATCTGTGCTGGTCTGACATTATCTTACAAAGTTACTCAATATGACCGACATTTCGGCTTCCTTTCCAATTAAAAAGCTATCTTTGCGTTCAGTAGACAAACAATTGCACAAATGAGAAAAACTGTATTTCTGACATCGGTGGCACTCCTTGCCGGCATGCTGGATTCACCTGCCTGCACCAATCTTATAGTCACTAAGGGGGCGTCGGCTGACGGATCCAATATGGTGACCTACGCGGCGGACTCACATCAACTCTATGGTGCTTTGAAGCATCTGCCGGCGGCAGATTATCCAGTCGGCACCATGATGAGCGTATATGACTGGGATTCAGGCAAGTATATGGGCGAAATCCCGCAGGCGACGCATACATACAATGTCATCGGCAATATGAACGAACATCAGCTGGTGATAGGCGAGACCACTTACGGAGGTCGCGAATTTATTGATTCGACCGCTGTAATGGACTACGGCTCGCTAATCTATATCGCCTTGCAGCGCTGCCGTACAGCACGTGAGGCCATCGCTCTGATTGACGAACTGGTGCAGAAGTACGGCTATGCGTCCGAGGGGGAGTCATTCACGCTTGCAGATACCGAAGAAGTTTGGATAATGGAAATTATCGGCAAACAGCCAAAGTTCAACAAGAAGGGTGTGAATGTCAACCGTGGAGCCGTGTGGGTGGCCAAGAGAATTCCGGATGGCTGCATTTCGGGTCACGCCAATCAGGCCAGAATAACTGCGATTGATTTCAACGATCCGGATAACTGCCTGTATGCCAAGGATGTAATCAGTCATGCTCGCGAAATAGGCATCTTCGAAGGCAAGGACACGGAGTTCAGCTTCTGCGATGTGTACTGTCCGGTTGATTTCGGGACGGTGCGCGGCTGCGACGCCAGAGTGTGGTCGTGGTTCAATCACTGCGCATCGGGCATGGATGTATATCTAAACTATGCTATGGGGTACGATTTGAAGGGGCATATGCCGCTTTATATCAAACCGGATCACAAGATTACAGTCAAGGAACTGGCTGATATGATGCGTGACCATTACGAGGGTACTCCTATGGACATGACCACCGACATAGGTGCAGGCGGCAGTCATTCACCATACAGATGGCGTCCGATGGAATTCGAGTACGAAGGCGAGACATATGTGAACGAGCGTGCAATAGCAACACAGCAGACCGGCTGGTGGTATGTGGCGCAGTGCCGTCCGTCAGCCGCTGCCGGCGGAATTTTCTGGTTCGGCGTAGACGATGCCGCGACATCTCCGCTCATGCCGTTCTTTGCCAAATCGGACCGTGTGCCCGAATGTGTTAGCGAGGAGAACGGCTCCATGCTCGAATATTCCGAAACTTCGATGTTCTGGGCTGTCAACAGAATAGCACAGTTCGCATACCTGCGCTATGACAGGATAGGAGCTGAGGTCCGCAGAGTCATCGACGAATACGAGAACGGACTTATGGCAGGCATCGCCGACATTGACAGGCGCGTTTCCCAGTCTTCGGACGACCAGACCGCGTATCTGACATCATTCGGTGCGGACAATGCCAATGCTCTTCTGTCTCGTTGGAAAGAACTTGACAAGTATTTGCTGGTCAAGTATATAGACGGAAACATTAAAGTTCAGAACCCAGATGGGAGCTTTAAGGACAATGGCTACGACAAGCGGATTCCAGAGTATCCTGTCCAGGAGGACTATTCGGACAAATGGAAGGAAAACGTAGTACGTGACCATGGTGATGTCCTTCGTGTTCCGAAACAGCCGGCTCTGTAATTCCAGCTCTTTTATAATTATTTAATAAAGAGTTTTTTGTCCATTGGCGCAAATTCTGTATTTTTGCGCCAAATTACGATTCGATGAAAAAGGGTCTCTTCAGTACGATGGTCATTACCATCATTCTGCTCTTGTCAGGGTGCTCGGGGTACAACGCTATCCTCAAATCGTCGGATTATGTCAGCAAGTATGAACTTGGCAAGTCTCTTTACATTGAGGGCAGGTTTGCAAATGCCAGCTCGGTAATCGAGGAGTGCGTTATGATGTTCCGAGGTTCCACAAAAGGTGAAGAGTCTATCTATCTACTTGCAAACTGCTATGACCGTATGGAGGATTGGCAGATGGCCGCAGAATACTACAAGACATATTACCAGTCATATCCGACTGGCCTTTATGTGCAGAACGCCAGGTTCCGGACCGGTTACTGCCTATATAGGGACACTCCTGATCCGAGGCTTGACCCTACCAGTACATACGGGGCAATAAACGAACTTCAGAGTTTTCTCGAATACTATCCCGAGAGTGAGCGTGTACGTGAGGCCAACGATCTGATATACGAGATGTATGACAGGCTTGTTGAGAAGGAACTTAAAACGGTCAAACTCTACCACGATATGGGTAATTATATGGGCAACAACTATCTGTCAGGCATAATTACTGCTCAAAATGCCCTCAAGAATTTCCCATATACCAAGTATCGTGAGGAACTTTCCATAATGATTCTCAGATGCAAGTACAGAATGGCGGTGGAGAGTGTTCAGGACAAGATGATTGACCGTTACAGGGATGCGATAGACGAGTATTATTCATTCCGGAACGAATTCCCCGATAGCAAGTATATGAAGGAGGCGGACAAGATCTTTGCCAATTCCAGCAAACTGGTTGGAACGACTACCGCCAACAACAGTGATGATAATGATAAATAAATAAGTACAATGGATTTTAAGAAAACAAATGCTCCGACCAATACGGTGACACGCAATCTGGTCGATTTCGTAAAGGACACTGACAACATATACGAAAGTGTTGCCATCATGAGCAAGCGTGCCAATCAGATTTCCGTGGAAATCAAGGATGAACTGAAGCACAAACTCGAGGAGTTCAGTACTACCACAGATAATCTTGAGGAGGTTTTTGAGAATCGTGAGCAGATTGAAATATCACGCTATTACGAGCGTCTGCCGAAACCGACACTTATCGCAGCTCAGGAATTTTCGGACGGAAAACTCTACTACCGCAACCCGGCTAAGGAGAAGGATCTGTTCTAAATGAAGACCTATATTCATCAACTCTGGCTGGTTCTGATGAGCCTGCTGTTGCTGGCCGGACTATTCCTTCCAGTCGGTCTGTTCTTCAATGACGAAGGCGCAACGGCAAAGCTTACCAATTTCAGACTGAATTTCGTAGAAGGTGACAGCGTGGGCGCAATGTGGGCGCTGGCAGTATTACTGATTGCTGCACTGCTCATTACACTGTTCGTGCTGATGTTGTCCTTTTACAGGAATTTCACTTTGCAGAAGAGACTGCTGATTTTCGATATGCTGCTTTTTGTCGGCTACTACATTATTTATATACTTTATGTGGTGCTTATGAATGACGGAGCTTCTTTCCGTCCGCTGATTGCGGCAGCATTTCCGTTCGCAGCCTTGGTTCTGGCTGTAATTACATTCTCCTGCGTTCAAAGACTTGAGGCGGCCATAATTGCCGGAGCCAGTTCGTTCAGACTGAGAGAATAGTATTTACTTGATAATGAAATAAGAAATCCCCGGTGGCGTATTGTTCCATCGGGGATTTTCATTCTGTCCGGTATGTGTCAGATGAGTCCGAGAATCACCTTGTAGCTGTGAATCTCATCGGCATCGCCCAGTTCCTTGCCGGGTACATCCGACAGTTTTACGCAGCGGTATTCAGGCTGACGCGGATTTACCTGGAATGTCTTCAGTTTCATTACGATATTCAGGGGAGCTGCGGTACCGACATCGTTGGTCAGGTTGGTTCCGATGCCGAATGACACATTGATTCTGCCCTTGAAGTAGTTCTGTATAGCCAAGGCAGCCTCGAAGTCAAGTGAATCGCTGAATACAATCGACTTGGTCTTGGCGTCGATGTGGTATGATTCGTATTTGGCAATGATTTTGTCGCCGAATTTCAGCGGGTCGCCACTGTCATGACGAACTCCGTCGTACAGCTTGGCCATATCCATACTGAAATTGCGGAGGAATACGTCGGTGGTGAAGCAGTCGGGGAGCATGGTTCCCATAGCGCCGCCGTATATTTCGTTCCATTTCTGCATCACATAGTAATTAGCCTCTTTCGGTCCCATAAAGGCGGCTGTCGCCATCATAAGCTCGTGAGCCATAGTGCCTATCGGCTTCAGGTCCTTTCTGATGGACTGGTATTTCATTGCGAAATAGACGGTAGATGAACCTATGAAGTATTTGGCATGCCGTGTAAGGTACTCTGTGACATGATCCTCGACCTCATGCGAATATCTGCGGCGCATACCGAAGTTAGCGAACTTCATACAGTTGGTGTTCGAAATCTCGGCCTTGCGGGCCAGCTGCGCGTCAATATATTCCCAATTGATTTCGGTATTATTGTACATCTCGTAGTAAAGCTCTGATACTGTTGAAAGTATCGGTATTTCGTAAAGCGTTACCTTATAGATATTGTCTTTTGCCTCAATTTTAAGGTGTCCCTCTTCGTCCAGGTCTATCTTTATGATTGACGGGTCATATCTGAATCCTTTAAGCCATTCGAAATAGCAGCGTGGTATGTAGCTGATGTTGTTGAGGCACCAGTTGAACTCCTCGTCGGTCAGCGCAAGTGATTTCAGGTTCTCGAATTCCTCTTTCAGCCTGCTGACGAACTCCTCTGTGAAAACCTGACCGTTGCGGTCTGTGAAATAGAATGTTCCGATTCCTTCGGGAGTTGTGCGCTGATAGTAGTACGACATTGAGAACTTGTACAGATCGTTCTCAATCATACTGCGGATAATATACTTCGACATAATTGCGTAATTATTTGTATTTCGGTATGTTATGCTCTGCCATATATTTTAGTAAAGGCATCTGGGACTCAAAACATCCGCATCCGTCCATAAAAATGCTGACTTCGAATCCGATGGCATCGCGCAGTCTTACTATGTTGCGAAGCGTCTCAAGAACGCAGTATTCCGAGGCAATTCCGCATACAGTCACTTTGTCTCCGGGCTTGAACCAACCCTCGTCTTCGGGCTGAAGCTCATTGAATGCTCCGTACTCTTCAAGTTCAGGAGTGCTGGCCTTGGTGATGAATCTGCATCTGGATGTATCTATGTCGCATAAGACACTGTCAGGTATTGAAGCGCCGAGCGAGAACTGCAGACAGTGTACAGGCCAAATACCTCCCTGCTGCTGGAACGAGCAGTGGTCGGAAGGGTGCCAGTCAAGTGTAAACCACACATAATCAAAGCGATGCTTGATGGAATTGATGTGCGAGATAACGCCTGTGCCTTCTGGAATGCAAAGGTTTCCGTCAATAAAGTCCTTTTGTAGGTCGACTACCACAAGGATGTTTCTGGTTCCCATATTATATTATTGTTATTCACTGCGAAAATACTCTTATTATTTGACATAACACTCCTGAATTTATTCCTAATTTTGTGAATGTTATGGTAGCACTGATTCTAGCGACTCTGGCTGCGGCTATGTTTGCGGTTTTCTTCAGGATTTTTCAGCTGAAGGGAATTGACAGCATGCATGCCATAATGGTGAATTACATCACAGCCTTTCTGTTCGGTTGTCTGCTGTCTTTGCGCGGACTTGGTTTTGTAATGCCTTTCAAGGAGGATTGGTTTCCGATTGCGGTTATTCTTGGCGTAATTTTCGTTGTCGGTATGGTCATGCTTGACATCTGCACCGAAAAGGCGGGAGTTGCCATTGCTACGGTCAGCAGCAGGGCGTCGATGGTAATTCCCATCATCGTGAGTTATCTGGTCATTCCCGACAGCGCCAAGCCGAACTGGTTGGCTATATTCCTGCTGCTTTGTGCGTTAGCTCTGATTATCCTGTTCAGCGCCGGCAACTCGGTAGCTGTGGCGAACAATGTCTCGAGCCGGGCCTTCGTAATGATTGTGCTGGTCGTGTTCCTGACATTCGGAACCAGCAACTCAATATGCAAGCTGATGCAGAATATGATAGAGAAGCAGTATGCTTTTCTTGGGGATTCTCTTGTCGATGCAATGAATGCGCTGAGCACGTCTGTCGTGTTCCTGTCAGCATTGGCCGTATCTCTGCTATCCGTACTATTTAAACCTAAAGAAACGCGTAAACCGTTCACTTTCAAGGATATACTAGGCGGTTTCGGACTTGGTACGGCTAATTTCTTCTGCACCTATCTTCTGATAATAGCGATGAGACATGTGGATTCATCGGTACTGTTTCCTGTCCACTATGCCGGAATCGTTGCGCTAGGCGCACTGATAGGGGCGATTGCCTTCAAGGAGAAGCTTGCGGCGCTCCAGATTGTAGGCATTGTGGGAGCCGTTGGCGCCATTGTCTGGTTATGTATATGACAATGTTGATTATCTGAAAATTAATTCGTAATTTTGCAACGCACTGTTTGAAAGAAGGGTGATGAAAATCAGGGATATTGTTGATGCCCTTGAGAGATTCGCGCCTCTGCCTCTGCAGGAGGAATATGATAATTCGGGTCTGCAGGTTGGATTGACGGAGACGGAAGTTTCGGGGGTTTTTTTGTGTCTGGACGTGAGCTGTGCTGCGATACGCGAAGCTGTTTCCAGAGGCTGCAATATGATAGTGTCACATCATCCATTGCTCTTCCATCCGCTGAAACGTGTAGATGACAGTTCAGAGGCTGGACGATGTGTCATCGAAGCCGTCAGAAATGGGGTCGCAATATATTCCGCTCATACAAATTTGGACAATGTGATGGGAGGAGTAAACTTTATGATTGCTTCCAAACTGGGTCTGAAAAATGTCGGTTGGCTGGTGCAAACAGGAGACAATTCCGGCTCCGGAGTATTAGGCGATTTGCCCTCTGAAATGTGCGAAGGTGAGTTCCTGATGCTATTAAAGAGGGTATTCGCAATAGATTGTATACGTTGTAACCAACTGTACAGCAAGGCTATAAGCAGGGTTGCCCTCTGCGGTGGGGCTGGAGCGTTCCTGATTCCGAAAGCCATTGAGGCTGGAGCCGACGCATTTGTTACCGGCGAGATAGGATATCATCATTTCTCCGATTACTGCGGCAATATGCTGCTTGTGGAGATGGGGCATTTCGAGAGCGAGCAGTACACGGTAGACCTTCTGGAGTCAATCATTGGGAATGAGTTCCCAGGACTTAAACTTGAGACGGCAGACGGAAGAAATTCTAATCCGATAAGGTATGTATAGTAACTAAATATAAGTATTATGGCAAAAGAAATCAAGAAAGATCCGTCGGAGCTGACAGTTGAAGAGAAGCTCAAATCATTGTATCAGCTTCAGACCATTCTGTCGAAAATTGACGAAATCCGCACTCTGCGTGGAGAGCTTCCTCTCGAAGTTCAGGACCTTGAGGACGAGGTTGTAGGTCTTACCACCCGTATCGAAAATTACAGGAATGACATTGTTGCCTACAACAAGAGCATCAAGGAGAATGAAGTCAACATCGATGAATCCAGGCAGGCTATTGCAAAGTATGAGGAGAATCAGAACAATGTCCGTAATAACAGGGAGTTTGATGCTCTGAACAAGGAGATAGAATATCGTAATCTGGAAATAGAGCTCAGCGAAAAGAAAATTCGCGAAGCCAAAGCACTGCTTGCAACCCGTCAGGAAGAGGTTGAGAACAGCCAGGCTCTGCTCGCCGAGAAACGTGACGATCTTGCACGCAAGAAAATAGAGCTTGAAGAGATTGTCGAGGAAACCCGTAAGGACGAGGAGCGTCTTCGTGATGAAGCCAAGGTGGTTGAAGGTACCATCGAGCCGCGTCTGCTCCTTTCTTTCAAGCGTATCCGCAAGAACACCCGCAACGGTCTGGGTATCGTCTATGTTGAACGTGACGCCTGTGGAGGCTGTTTCAACAAGATTCCGCCACAGAGACAGCTTGACATCCGCATGCGCAAGAAAATCATCGTTTGCGAGTACTGCGGACGTATTCTGGTTGATCCGGAACTTGCAGGAGTTCAGATTGAAGCTCCGGTTGAGGCTGCTCCGAAAAAGCGCTCTATCCGCAAGAAGGCTGCTGACGCAGAATAATTGCCTCAATTGCATTAAGACAAATGACGGATGTCCTTCTAAGAGGTATCCGTCATTTTGTTGTGATTACAGGCTTGAGTATGCCGGAATCTCTTTCTGAAAAGTGTATCCGCCTGTGTCGTAGTCCATTTTGACGCAATAGTGCTTCAGTCCGTTGCTGACTATCAGCCAGTCCACTTTAAGAACCAGATTATATCGCGCTATCTGGGCGAATACTTCGTTGGTAATCCGAACGTTAGGGGCTTTGTACTCAACGATTACCTTAGGCGTGAGGCTTCTGTCGTACGCCACTGTGTCGCACCTTCGCGACAGGCCGTTCAGGTTTACCGATACCTCGTTCATCAGGTGCGTGGCGGGGTATCCCAGGGATGTTATCAGGTAATTGACGAAATGCTGACGTACATTTTCCTCGGGGGTGAACGCCACATATTTCTGTCTTGTCCGGTCCCAGACTGTGATTTTATCAGCGTCTCCGCTAAATTTTAGTTCGCACTCAGGCAGATTCAACTCCAACATTGATTATATTTGTAGAATCAATGTGCGAAAATAGCAATTTTCTGAATATTTGCGAAGTATGGCAGCCGAGTTGACTTTCAATCAGGTAATGTCGGAATTGAAGAAAGGCATTTACCGTCCCGTCTATTTTCTGATGGGGGATGAGCCGTATTTCATAGACCGTATATCGGATTATATTGAGGAAAATGCAATTCCCGAGGATCAGCGTGATTTCAATCAGATGGTGGTCTATGGACTTGACACCACGATGCAGTCTGTGCTCGAGCGTGCCAGGTCGTTTCCGATGATGGGCGAGAGGCAGCTGATTGTCGTCAAGGAGGCACAGCACCTTGACCGTGATTCCGACCTTCTGGCAGCTTATCTTGCCATGCCGCAGCCTAAAACGGTTCTGGTGTTCTGCCACAAGAACGGAACTCTTGACAAACGCAAAAAGGTTGTTGCAGACATCTCCAGGGTCGGAGTCCTGTATACATCGAAAAAAGTCAGAGACGACCAGGTAGCATCGTTTGTCAGCGAGTATGTGTCGGGTAAGGGGCTTAGCATAGACCCGAAGGGCTGTTCCATGATGGTGGAATTCGTAGGGCCTGAACTTACGCGTATGGCGGGCGAGCTGGACAAATTGGCTGTAGCATTGCCTGCCGGGACATCCGTCATCACTCCTGAGTTGATTGAACGTATTGTAGGCGTGAGCAAGGATTACAACGTGTTTGAATTCCGTGACGCCATCATCAGCAAAAACATATTGAAATCCAACAAGATAGCTCTTTACTACGAAAAAAATCAGAAGAATTATCCGATTCAGATGGTGTCTGCAGTCCTGTTCCAGTATTTTGCGAATCTGATGCTGGCATGGTATTCGCCGGACAAGTCAGAGCAGGGCATTGCCGCCCAACTCGGTCTGAAAAGCACCTGGGGGGTGAGGGATTATATTACCGGAATGAAGAACTACTCGGCATTCGATGTACTTCATATAATTTCGGAATTGAGATATACAGACGCCAGGTCAAAAGGCGTGGAGTCTACTGGAAACACTTCGGATGGACTTCTTAGAGAACTGGTATTCAAAATATTACATCAATAATAAATTAAGATTATGACTATTAAGGATTTAGAGCCGAAAATCGTATTTGACAACTTTTACGGCATTACCAGACAGCCTCGTCCTTCCAAGCACGAGGAGAAAATTCGTGCCTTTCTGCTAGACTGGGCTGCAAAGCGCGGCATAGAAGCATTTGCTGACGAAACCGGCAATGTGATTATGCGTGTTCCGGCAACTCCCGGCTGCGAAAAAATGAAAGGTGTCGTGTTGCAGGGACATATGGATATGGTTCCCCAGAAATTGTCCGAAATTGAGCACGATTTTGAGAATGATCCTATCGAAACTTGGGTGGACGGTGAATGGCTGAAGGCAAAGGGTACCACTCTTGGTGCTGACAACGGACTTGGAGTAGCTATGGGTATGTCAATACTTGAGTCCAAGGACATCAAGCACGGCCCGTTGGAACTGCTCGTAACATACGATGAGGAAACCGGTATGACCGGCGCCGCAGCCCTGAAACCGGGCGTTCTGAAAGGTGACATCCTGATTAATCTTGATTCAGAAACCGAGGGCGAACTATATGTCGGCTGTGCAGGTGGAATTGACTCTACCACAGTCTGTGAATATGCCCGCAAGCCGGAACCAGAGGGCTGTCTCTGCTATACCATGGCGGTAAAGAGCTGTCGTGGAGGTCACTCCGGTATAGAAATCAATGAGTATCGTGCAAATGCCAATAAGCTTGCAGCCAGAGTTCTGTACGAGTTGGTAACCAAGGCGGATGTAAAACTGATTGACATGGAGGGCGGCTCTCTGCGCAATGCCATACCGAGAGAATGCATTGCTACAGTCTATGTGGCAAAGAACAAGCTGAATGAAGCCAAGGAAATTGTAGATAAGGTATATAAGGAGGTGGAAAACGAATATGCCGCTACCGATCCGAACTGCAATATCGTATTTGAACCGTACAAGTGCGCACCGGGCGAGACCTGCGATCCGGATGAGTGCCTGTATGTTGATGAGGCTGATGCTGTTAGACTTCTGCGTGCGATTATTGCCTGCCCGAATGGAGTGGAGAGAATGAGTGATCAGATGCCTGGTGTGGTTGAGACTTCGACAAATATGGCTATTGTCAAGATATATAAGGGCAAATTCTCCCTGATGTGTCTGACGCGCGGTTCAGTCGATAGCGCAAAGATGCAGCTTGCATATAAGATTGTCGCCACTATGGCTCTGGCCGGTGCCGAAACGACCCTTTCCGGTGGCTATTCTGGCTGGTCTCCAAATGCACAGTCGCAGATTCTGAATGTGATGAAGGGTGTGTATAGCAATATGTTCGGTAAGGAACCTGCCGTAGTTGCAGTTCACGCCGGTCTTGAATGTGGTATTTTGAGCGGAGCATATCCTCATTGGGATATGGTCTCATGCGGACCTACACTGCTGAGTCCTCATTCACCGGACGAGCGTGCATATATTCCTTCTGTACAGAAAATGTGGGATTTCCTGAAGGCCGTTCTGACTGAAATTCCAGAGAAATGAAATATCTGAATAGGGAAAGTCTCTGAGCTGAAAGGCTGATAATACGCAAGCGCCTGAATGGACATATTTCATTCAGGCGCTTGCTGTGTTTCAGAGTGACATTTTCCTATTTTTCAAAAGAATCTGTAGATCCGTCGGAATACACCACAATTATTTTCGTGATTTTTTTGTTGTAACTCATTGATTTACATATATCTTGAGTGGTGGATACAGATGTCTGTTCCTCTCTGAGAGTGCGATTTTCTGATTGAAATCCTACAGGCGGTGGTAAAATTGGATTCTCGTCGGGAAATAGTTCCTGTTGAATGGCAGTTCCTTCCTGCGGGATAGGGGTGTTTGCGCTGTTTCCAGTTATTAGCCAGTCCAGGTCGATTTCGGGGAATACTTCGTGTATTCTGCACACGACATCCAGACTGGGGTTGTTACGGCCTTTTATAATGTGATGTAGAGTGGAGCGTTGAATTCCTACGACATCAGCAAATTGCGAAACGCTCATCTGCTTCTGCTCGATTATTTTCTGTATCCGATCTTTCATTTTTTTTTGTATTTCCTCGAACAAAAATAGTGATTACAAATGTAATATACAAATATATAGGAAATATCAACAGATGTAGTCAGTACAGGCGATACAGATGTAACTTACATTTGTAATTCTGTTACGCGTACATCTGTAGTCTGATTAGAATTTAGTTTATAGGATTAAATTATATTACTGATAGACATAGTATTATATTCTTATTATCGCTTGATTTATAGCCTGAATGCTTTATTTTGCATACAATATAGACAGACACTGGAAAATGATATGGATTCTATGACTTAATTATACTGATGTAGTGTACTTTATCTATTGATTGCGTAATTGTATACCAGAATGAATAATCTATTTTTCTTCTAGTTTATACAAATATAAATGTCACTTATACATAGATATATTTGTATGCATATCTGTCTTGGCAATGGTACAAATGTGGCACTACTACAATTTACATTTGTAAATAAACAGAAAGCGTTTACAAATGTAGCAATGTGCGCTGGATTTGGATGTGAATTAATTTTTCCTTTTTTTTTGGTTTTTTCACATTTTGTCAATAGATTTGCTCTAGATAAAACTAACTAAAACTATTACTGATATGAAAAAGGTATTGTTTTTCGCAGCAATGATTGTATGCCTTGTCAGTTGCAAGACAAGTAACAATGCACGTGAGATTGGAAAGGGTTCACAGGATGTATGGCAGACCATGCTTGTAAAGCAGCTTGACTGTCAGATTGAGGACAACCTGATAACAGTCAAATATAATAATGGTACTACGCTATGCTACTCCATCCTTGACAATTTCGGACATGTGGCACTCACTTGGGATCATAACAGCCAGAAATCATATGATGACGGCCTGAGCGGATATAAGGGAAACATCGACATTCCGTCATTCGTGACATCAGGAGAGCGTGATGAATTCCTCTTCCAGGTGGTCCAGATTAATGAAAATGCCTTCTATGGCTGTAAAGAAGTCACCTCAGTTCACCTGCCGTACAGTGTCGGTATTATCCGTGATGGTGCTTTCAAAGGTTGTACCGGACTTAAGGAAATAACTGTAGATGAGAATAATATGGCATACGAAAGCATCAAGGGCGTGCTTTTCAGCAAGGATCACAGGATGCTGGTCAAGTATCCTGCAAGCAAGGTCGCTGAAGAATACGAGCTGCCGCAGGATGCGATGGTTATATGTACTGAAGCATTTGCCGATGCTGAGGGTCTGACAAAGGTTGTCATCGGTAACGGTGTGACCGCAATCAGTGATTTCGCATTCAAGGGTTGTTCGAACCTCGAAGAGCTGCGTCTTGGAACAAGCGTCAGAATCATTGGCGTGGATGCTTTCAAGAAGTGCCCGAAAATTTCGTTCATCTATTCTCCGAACAGATTTCCTCCTCACAACAGCCCGACAGTCTTTGAAAATTCAATCAAGGAGAACTGTAAGGTAACCGTCCCGAGAGGACAGAAGATGAACTATCAGAGAATGCTTGAGTGGAATGAGTTCAAGAATATTCAGGAAGAGTGGTAATTGCAGCTTGCCGAACTGACAGATAAACATAAAAACAGGAGGTCGGAAGCATTGAAGTCCGACCTCCTGTTTTTATTATTGTGCGCTTTCCGACTGTTGGCGTTTATGCGCTTAACAGATCAGTCCGCCGATTATTTCGTTCAGGGAGCTGATTCTGTGGCGTTCCAGATAATCGTTTATTCCATCAGCTATCTTACCGGACACTGACGGGTCGATGAAATTGGCCGTACCGACTTCGATTGCCGACGCTCCGGCAAGAAGGAACTCAATTGCATCAGCAGCACTGGATATACCTCCTATTCCGACAATAGGAATGCTGACAGCTTTGGAACACTGCCATACCATTCGCAGTGCGATGGGTTTGATTGCGGGGCCGCTCAGACCACCGGTTATCGTTGACAGGACCGGACGGCGGCTCTCAGCGTCAATGGCCATACCCAGAACCGTATTTATCAGCGATACTGCATCTGCACCTGCACATTCGGCAGCGCGGGCAATCTCGGTAATGTCAGTGACATTGGGTGAGAGCTTCACTATCAGAGTCCTGTGGTATACGTTCCTGACCGCCTTTACGACAGCCTCGGCACTTTCAGCCCTGACTCCGAATGCCATACCACCCTGCTTGACATTGGGGCAGGAGATGTTCAGTTCTATGGCTGGTATATCCTCGAGAGAGTCGATTATTTGGGCGGCAGCTACATAATCGTCGATTGTCGAGCCCGATACGTTGACAATTGCGGGACAGCCTATGTTCCTGACCGTAGGGTAGATATTGGCGGCAAAGTACTCGGCTCCCTTGTTTTGGAGACCAACCGCATTCAGCATACCCGACGGGGTTTCGGCCAGACGCGGGTACGGATTACCCTCGCGAGGCTTTATGGTGGTGCCTTTAACTATGATGGCCCCCAGCTTGGTCAAGTCTACAAAGTCTTGATATTCAGTTCCGTATCCGAATGTTCCCGAAGCGGTCATTACAGGATTCTTAAGCGTAAGGCCGCCTATCGATGTGCTTAATTCTGCCATAACAGTCTTTCAGTTGAAAATACCGGACCCTCTTTGCAGACACACAGATTGCCCTCTTTTGTTTCTTCGACGCAACACAGGCAGGCACCTATGCCACACGCCATTTTGTGTTCGAGCGAAACCTGACAGGCTATCGCTCTGGCCGACGCATATCGTGCCACAGCCTTCATCATAGGGGTGGGGCCGCAGGCATAAATAGCATCGAACCTCTCCCTGTTGAGAATCGAATGGTCTGTCACGAAACCCTTCTCGCCGGCTGATGCGTCTTCGGTAGTCACATACACATCACCCAGTCTGTTGAATTCCTCAATTCTCAGAAGATTGTCAGCCTGCTTCCCTCCGAAAAGAAATGTGGGTCTGATACCGTCTGCCAGCATTTTCCTGCCGAGAAGATATAGGGGGGCGATACCGACGCCTCCTCCCACAAGAAGAGGATGGCCTGCAGTCTCCTTCGTGTAACTGAATCCGTTGCCGAGCGGCAGAATCGCATTGAGCTTTTCACCTGCATTCAGGCGTGAAAGTCTTTCGGTCCCGCGTCCGGCCTTGCGGATAAGAAACGATACTGTATGCTCGCCGGCGTCATGAATAGAAATCGGACGCCGCAGAAATGTGGCCGGTGAGTCTGTGACAAGCAGTTCGGCGAACTGGCCCGGAACGACGTCGCTCAGGCTGACATCCGAATGCAGCTCCAGCAGGAAGGCGTCAGCTGATACCGGTTTGTTGGCCAGAATGGTTAAATCTATTTGATATTTCTTCATTTGAACTGTTTATCAAGAAGGTCGGGACGAAGCTTGCGTGTCCTGTCCAGAGATTGCTGCAGTTCCCAGTCGCTGATTTTCCCCTGGTCGCCTGACAGCAGGATTTCGGGAATGGTCCAACCGTTGTACTCGGCAGGTCTGGTATATACCGGCGGGGCCAGCAGGTCGTCCTGAAAACAGTCGGACAGTGCTGACTGTTCGTCGCTCAGAACACCGGGGATGAGCCGTACGATGCTGTCAGCCATAGCCGCAGCTGCAATCTCGCCACCCGTCAGAACATAGTCTCCGATGCTTATTTCGCGGGTAATGAGGTGCTCGCGTATGCGGTAGTCGATTCCTTTGTAGTGTCCGCACAGTATGATGATGTTATCCAACATCGACATTGAATTGGCCATCTTCTGGTTGAACTGCTCGCCGTCGGGCGATGTGAAAATGACCTCATCATAGTGCCGTTCGGCCTTTAAAGCACTGATGCACCTGTCTATTGGCTCAATCTTCATAACGAGTCCGGCGCATCCTCCGAACGGGTAGTCATCCGTCTTGTGGTGCTTGTCTGTCGTGTAGTCCCGTATGTCGTGGAGGTGGATTTCGGCCAGTCCCGCCTTCTGCGCCCTGGCCATCATCGAACAGTTGAAGAATCCTTCAAGCATTTCGGGAAAAACTGTCAGAATGTCTATCCGCATATTCTTGCATCTTTACAGGGCAAATTTACGAAAAATAACCATTATCTCGCATTCGAAACTCTTTCGTAAGTGTTTTGATGGAACATTTCAAAACAGAATGTTAATTTTGCATTACTGTTTCGTAATATGGAATATCAGAGTTTGTTCGGAGAGATGGAGGCTGAGGACAAGAAGAGAATTCTTGAACTGCGCTCTTTGCTCAAGGAGTATAACAGACTGTATTATGTCGAGAATGCCCCTGTAATCTCCGATTTTGAATTCGACAGACTGATGCGTGAGCTGCAGGATCTGGAGAAGCAGTATCCCGAAATGGCTGATCCGGAATCGCCTGCCCAGCGTGTCGGCAGCGATCTGACCAAAGGTTTCAGGCAGGTTACCCATCAGTATCCTATGCTCTCTCTGGATAACACCTACAATGAGCAGGAGGTGCTGGCATTCCTGGGCAGGGTAAGGACTCTGCTCGGCGATGAAGCCTTCGAAATCTGCTGTGAACTGAAGTTTGACGGACTCTCCATTTCTCTGATATATCACAATGGCAGACTGGTTCAGGCCGTTACGCGCGGCGATGGGGTTAAAGGTGATGACGTTACCGATAACATCCGCAGAATCAGCTGCATACCGCAGACACTTGAAGGTTCAGGATGGCCGTCCGATTTCGAAATAAGGGGCGAGGTGCTTATGCCATGGCGTTCTTTTGAGCGCCTTAACCGGGAGCGCGAGGAACAGGAGGAACCGTTGTTTGCAAATCCCAGAAATGCGGCTTCGGGCACACTGAAGCTGCAGAATCCCGACATCGTGGAGCAGCGCCAGCTGGACGCATATCTCTATTATCTGCTTGGCGACAGTCTGCCCGGCAGCGGTCATTATGAGAATATGCAGGCAGCTGCACGCTGGGGCTTCAAGATATCCGAACATATGAAGGTCTGCAGTACGATTGAGCAGGTTATGGAATACATAAGCTACTGGGATACAGCCAGAAAGGAACTCCCGGTTGCAACAGATGGAATAGTCCTGAAAGTGAATTCCATAAGCCAGCAGAACAGGCTTGGTCTCAAGGCTAAGTCGCCCCGTTGGGCTATAGCATACAAGTTCCAGGCTGAAAAGGCTCTGACAAGACTTGACAGCGTTTCGTATCAGGTCGGACGTACGGGTGCGGTCACACCTGTTGCGAATCTAGAACCTGTTCTGCTGTCAGGTACGACAGTACGCCGCGCGACTCTTCACAATCAGGATTTTGTCGAGAATCTTGACCTTCATATCGGCGATATGGTGTGGGTTGAGAAGGGCGGTGAGATAATTCCCAAGATAACTGCCGTTGACCTGGGCTCGCGCGGAGAGCATACTGGAGATAAGGTCCGCTTCGTGCAGCATTGCCCTGAATGTGGGGCTGAGCTGGTCCGCTACGAGGGCGAAGCCGCAAACTACTGCCCTAACAGTTCCGGCTGTCCGCCTCAGATCAAAGGACGCATTGAGCATTTCATAAGCCGTAAGGCGATGAATATTGACGGCATAGGTCCCGAAACTGTCGGCCTGCTGTTCAGAAACGGTCTGATAAGGGACTTTACAGATCTCTATCTGCTGAAACCGGACGATCTGACTGTGCTGGAGAGGCTGGGGGACAAGTCGGCCGACAATATTATCACCAGCATTTCGGAGAGCAGGAAGGTTCCGTTCGAGAGGGTGCTGTTCGCCATCGGAATCAGGTTTGTGGGCGAAGTGGTTGCAAAGAACCTGGCCCGCTCGTTCGGTTCGCTGACGGCTCTAATGTCAGCAAGTTACGATGAACTTGTGGCAGTAGATGATATCGGCGACAAGATAGCCGGCAGCATTCTGGAATATTTTGCCGATCCTGTCAATTGCGGGATAATGGAAAAACTGCGTCAGATTGGTCTCAAGACAGAGATTTCGGCCGATACGCTCAAATCTGCAGAAGGAATTCTGGCAGGCCGTACCATCGTGATTAGCGGAGTGTTCAGCCATCACTCGCGCGATGAGTACAAAGAAATGATTGAGGCAAACGGCGGAAAGAATGCCGGCAGCATATCGGCAAAGACATCGTTTGTGCTTGCCGGAGAGAACATGGGACCGTCCAAAAGGGACAAGGCAAACCAGCTCGGAATAAAGCTGATGAGTGAGGATGAGTTTCTTAATTTACTGAATAACAAATAATAGAATATATATGGTAAAGAATCCGTTCAAGGGATGTGGAGTTGCACTGGTCACTCCTTTTCTTGATGACACAGATGTAGATTACAACAGTCTAGCCGAGTTGATCGAGTTTCAGATTGGCAATGGCGTGGATTTTATATGCGCGTTGGGTACTACCGCCGAAACTCCGACATTAGAAGATGATGAGTATCAGCGGCTTATCTCTTTCATATCGGAGAGAGTCAGAGGGCGTGTTCCGATTATGGTCGGCTGCAGCGATAACTGTACGACCCGTTTGTGCAAGCGATTGATGTCGGTTGACTTCAAGGATGCCAAGGCTGTGCTGGTGAGCGCACCTGCTTACAACAAACCTTCGCAGGACGGTATGTATCAGCATTTTATGAAGGTGGTTGCCGCATCACCCATACCGGTAGTCCTGTACAATGTACCGGGACGTACCGGAGTCAATATGACGGCTGCCACGATACTCAGGCTGGCCGAGAGTACGGACAGGTTCATTGCCATAAAGGAAGCATCCGGCAATATGGAGCAGATTGGTGAACTGATTTCCGGTGCACCCAAAGGCTTCGGTGTTCTGTCCGGCGACGATTCGCTTGCTGTAGAGCTGATAGGCAAGGGTGCTGTCGGTGTGGTTTCGGTGACAGGCAATGCCATCCCGGCGACATTCGGCAAAATGGTGCATCTTGCCATTGAAGGAAAGACGGACGAGGCTTCGGCGATAAACGACTCACTGTCATCGTCATACGCACTTCTGTTCAAGGAGGGCAGCCCTTCGGGTATCAAAGCTCTGATGGCAAAGAGGAGTATGCTCCGCAATGTGCTCCGTCTGCCGATGGCTCCTGTTAGCGATGCGCTTAAGTATCAGATTATTAACGGATTCGCCAAATATCAGAAATGACATTCAGAACGATAAGAGGAATACTGACATCAGCCATAGTCGTTCTGGCTATATCCGGCTGCAAAGGAAATGAGTCCCAGACCGAAGAAGAACTTGTCGGGGAACCCGAGAGGAACATCTGCTGGGGCATAGATATGGACGGCTATAAGGTCTCAGACGGAACCATCGGAAACGGGCAGATAATATCCAAACTGCTCGAAGAGTATGGAGTTGGTGCTGCGGTTGCAGGCGAACTTGAACAGGCTTCGTCTGATGTGTTCAGTGTCAGGAAGTTACGTGCCGGTAAGAATTATCATATTCTCCAGACAGACGACTCCTTGGAGAGGGCGGACTGGTTTGTCTACGAGATTTCTCCAATCACCAATGCCGTATATTCGCTGCACGACAGCATATACTGCTACATAGACACCGTGCCTACTGACACGGTGAGACGTTTCATTTCCGGCAAAATCACATCTTCGCTTTGGAATGCTATGATTGACGGTGGTGCATCGTACGAACTGTCAGGTCTGATTTCCGATATGTATTCCTGGACAATCGACTTCTTCGGCGTTCAGCAGGGGGACTCATTTGCCGTTCATTATCAGGATGTTGTAGTAAACGATACTGTTCATGTCTGCACGGACAGGATTTTAGCCGCCAACTTCATCACAGGCGGAGCCGATCATTTTGCATTTTACTATGAATATCGCGAAGGACGCGGTGAATATTTCGACGAGAAGGGTAACAGCCTGCGCAGGGCGTTTCTTAAGGCCCCTCTGAACTATACCCGCATCAGTTCCACATTCTCGAACGCCCGCCTTCACCCCATAACCAAGGTAGTGAGGGCGCATCACGGCGTGGACTATGCGGCTCCGGCCGGCACTCCGGTATACTCCGTAGGTGACGGTGTCGTAACTGTCAAAGGCTGGGACAGCAAGGGCGGCGGAAACTATCTGAAAATCAAGCATAATGCCACCTATACGACCGAGTATATGCACCTGAAGGGCTTTGCGGCAGGACTAAAACAGGGTATGGCAGTCAAACAGGGGCAGCTGATAGGTTATGTAGGCGCGACAGGTATGGCTACGGGACCTCATCTTGACTACCGTGTATTCAAGGACGGCACAGCCATCAATCCTCTCAGAATGGATTTGCCCGCAGTGGACCCGATCGCTCCCGAAGATATGAACAGGTATCTGCTTGATGTGGAACCGCTTATGAAGATGGTAGGCATTTCATTGCTCCTGCCTGATTCCGTCCGTAACGATTCCATCCGCAACGATTCGATAGCGAAGTAGTCAGATAGGGTACAGTTCTGCCCTGGTGTAGTCAATCAGGTCCTGTGGCGCAATTTTCAGTTGCAGCCCTCTCTGTCCTGCGCTGACATAGATGCTGTCGTAAAGCAGGCAGCTTTCGTGAATGAATGTAGGATAAGTTTTCTTCATCCCGACAGGCGAGCATCCGCCGCGTATGTATCCGGTATTCGGCAGGAGCTCCTTCATCGGTATCAGGTCGCAACTTTTGTTGCCGGATAGTTTTGCCGCCAACTTGAGATCCACTTCAAAACTCCCCGGTATTACGCACACAAACAGTCCGTTACGGTCTCCGCGCAATACCAGTGTCTTGAATACCCGGTCTATAGGTTCGTTCAATTCCTCGGCCACATGCTGGGCGGCGAGGTCCGATTCGTCGAACTCGTATGGAATCAGTTCGTAGCTGATGCCGGCTGCATCGAGCAGTCTGGCGGCATTTGTTTTCTGTACTGTAGTGTTCATTGTACTGCAAACATAGACATTATTTCATTTCTTTTGTGTAAGTTTGGATTATGATTGACAGGTGTTATATAGAGATTACGAATATCTGCAACCTTAACTGCGTGTTCTGCCCGGGACACGACAGGGAGCCGCGCCAGATGTCTCACGAAGAGTTCGACCTGCTGACAGACAAACTGCAGGGCAGGGTCAGATTCCTCTTCTTTCATCTTATGGGCGAGCCGCTGCTTAATCCTCATCTGCCAGTCTTCGTATCAGAATCCCGTCAGAAAGGTTTCGTACCCGTAATTACGACAAACGGCACGCTGTTTGACAGGCATCCCGCATTGGCCGATTCGCGTCCGTACAAGATGAACATCTCGCTCCATTCATTCGAGGGAAACCGGTGTGGAAGCCTGGACGATTATCTGTCGGCGGTCGCAGACTTTGCATCATCAGCCTCGCAGCACGGCACAATAGTGGTGCTGAGACTCTGGAATCAGGGCGGCTATGACACAGAAAACGAGATGATTCTGGCGATGCTGAAGAACCGCTTTCCCGAACCGTGGACCATCAGGCCGGACGGCTACCGCATATCCGAACGCATCTACATTGAATACGACCGTATGTTCGAATGGCCCGACTCCCAAAAGTCCGAGTGTGGCGCCAAGGTATTCTGCTATGCGCTGCGCAACCAGATAGGCGTTCTGGCCGACGGCACAGTAGTGCCCTGCTGTCTGGACCACAACGGCGAAATGCCCTTAGGCAACCTGTTCGCCCAGTCCCTTGACGAAATTTTAGGCAGCGCCCGCGCCCGCCGCATATACGATGGCTTCTCATCGCACAACGCGGTGGAGCCCCTCTGCCGCCGTTGCGGTTACGCCAATCAGACCAAGCAGTTCCGGGCGCAGGAAAATGACTGTCAGTAAACCCCATAGATAATGAAACAATACATCGAAAACAACAAAGAGAGATTTTTCGAAGAACTGTTCTCCATTCTGAGAATACCGTCAATCAGTGCGAAAACCGAAAACAAACCGGATATGCAGAGGTGTGCCGTGAGGCTGACGGAACTTCTGAAAGAGGCCGGAGCCGACAAGGCAGTGGTGATGCCGACTGCAGGCAATCCTGTAGTATATGGCGAGAAGATTCTGAATCCGGACTACAAAACAATTCTCGTTTATGGTCATTACGATGTACAGCCGCCGGAACCTCTTGACAAATGGAATACTGACCCGTTCGAGCCGGTAATCCACGACGATGCCATCTGGTGCCGGGGTGCCAACGATGACAAGGGCCAGCTGTTTATGCATATCAAGGCTTTTGAATATGTGCTTCGCAGCGGCCTTCTCAAGCATAATGTCAAGTTCTTCTTCGAGGGCGAAGAGGAGACCGGCAGCGCTTCTCTCCCTGCATTCATACACGAGAACCGGGAACTTCTGACTGCGGATATCTGTCTGGTTTCGGATACTACGATGATTTCCGACAAGGTACCGTCCATTAACTGCGGAATGCGCGGCCTGGCATACCTGGAAGTCAAGGTTACCGGTCCGAACAAGGACCTGCATTCCGGCCATTTCGGCGGTGCGGTGGCCAATCCTATCAATGTGTTGTGTGAGATGATTGCATCGCTTATGGACGCTGACGGCAGAATCACCATACCCGGATTTTACGACAGGGTGGTGGAACTCTCTGCCGAGGAACGGGCCATGCTGGCACGCGCTCCGTTCGATATGGATGAATACCGGCAGTTCCTCAACATAGACGAAGTGAAAGGCGAGAAGGGATACACCACACTTGAACGTACCGGCATCCGTCCTTCGCTCGACGTGTGCGGCATCTGGGGCGGTTATACAGGTCAGGGTGCCAAGACGGTACTTCCAAGCGAAGCGCACGCCAAAATATCGATGCGTCTCGTACCGAACCAGACCAGTGCCGAAATTTCAGAGATGTTCCGCCGTCATTTTCTTTCTATCGCTCCACCGTATGTCAAGGTTGAGGTTACACCATACGAAAGCGGCGATGGGTTCCTAATCCCGATTACATCGGATGCCTACAAGGCGGCATCGCGTGCTATGGCGCAGGTTTACGGCATAGAACCGGTACCAAGCCGGGGCGGAGGCAGTATCCCAATTCTTGCCGAGTTCCAGAAGGTTCTAGGTGTGGATCCGCTGCTTATGGGATTCGGTCTGGAACGTGACACCATCCACAGCCCGAACGAAAGTTTCCTGCTCCGACAACTGTTTGCCGGTATGGAGAGCATCGCGCTGTTCTACACTTATTTCTGACAATCCGGAGCGATTCCGTCAGGCTGGCAAGCCAATGGATTGTGTGGTCTGTATTTGAGTTTCTTCATCTCGAGTTCGGTCTCAAACCGTTCTCCATCGCTGTTTTCACGCAATGCAGTCCACACCATCTTCTCGTCATTGCACTCTTTGATGTCCCACCATTCCCTGTACTGGACTCCATCCTTAGTCCATCTGAAACAGAGTACGTCCCAAGCCACATAATACAGGTTCTCGGTGTTATGCGGATCAGCTTCCCACGTTCCGGCGTCATTCTTAGTGTAATAGACATACGTTCCATCCTCAAGAAACTCCCATCTATGCTCCGCTTCGCCATAAGTCTCAGGACCCGTCAGCTTCACGCCTTCCCACAGTCCGAAAATCGCTTGTGAATAATCGCCTGACACTCTCTCCATCTCTCCGATTCCTTCATTTTCCGTACCGGGGATATCAGACATAGTCTGCACGGTCACAGCCCTTCCGTCGTGGAATGACACCTGACATTCAGACGAGAAATCCTGGGCATAGTGCATAGTCAGCTTATTCCCGGAGACGGTGTAACTGCCGACTTCACCGCAGAACCACAAACCATTCGCAAAGATTGTATATATATATTTCCCGTCCGGAAGATACTCATTGATAGCCCTTTCGTTCGTAAGGCAAAGCTTATTCTCAAGGGAATATGTTTTCCACGCGCCCAGAATGTTCTCTTTTACATTCTCTTCATCTTCATCCGCTTTCGAGCAGCCGATAACTGCGCTCATCGCCGCAATCAAAAAAAATGACATTGTCAAACGGCAAAAGTTCTTTACGATTCTCATATTTCAGGTTCTTAATGATTTATCAAAGTGACAAAAATAAAAATGGGCTTCCGATTAATGTTTTCAATTTGAGCGAAGCTGAGACGGTTCCCTTCCGCTCTCTGCGTTCAGCCAGTCAAAATTACGTTTTTTTCTCACTCCCGCAGTTTTGACCGGCTTTTTATTCTATTCTTTGAAGGAATCTCCGAAGAACGTATAGATGATGGCTTGGGAACAGAATTCCGCAGGTCAGAGACTGTGGGTCAAATGGAGGGTTGCAGATTTGCACTAATACAAAGAATCCTCGGTGTGGCGGAATTTGACCTACACGATTATTGCGAGATTACCTCGGTTGGATGAGAACAGCGGGGGCATGGGGGTACAGCTGCGTTTTGACAGTTTGTGACAATGGAAATGGCACTATGGAATTATATTGCAGCATATTGTATTTGATTCGGAATTATATTGCTAAATTTGAAAAATGTAGTGTTTATTCTATGATAGGATAATAATATGGCAAAGACAAATACAGCCGATGTAGGCTTTGAAAAACAGATTTGGAATGCTGCTGATGTGCTGCGTGGCAGTATGGATGCATCTGAATACAAGCATGTGGTCCTTGGCCTGATTTTCCTGAAATACATTTCTGACCGTTTCGAGCAGAAGTTCAATGCTCTTGTTCAGGAAGGTTACGGAATGGAAGAGGATAAGGATGAGTATATGGCTGAGAACATCTTCTTCGTTCCCCAGGAAGCACGTTGGAGCGTAATAGCCAGTGCGGCGCATACTCCAGAGGTGGGTATTAAGATTGATGAGGCTATGCGTCTGATTGAGTCTGAGAATCAGCGCTTGAAAGGCATCCTGCCAAAGAATTTTGCCCGTCCTGAACTTGACAAGCAGAAACTGGGCAATGTGGTTGACCTGTTCACCAATATCAATATGAAGGAACACGGTGACAGCAAGGACATTCTGGGTCGCACATACGAATACTGTCTGTCTATGTTCGCCAGTGCGGAGGGCAAGAATGCCGGTGAATTCTATACGCCGTCCTGCATAGTCCGCACACTAGTAGAGGTGCTGAAGCCGTATCACGGTCGCGTGTTTGATCCTGCCTGCGGTTCGGGAGGTATGTTTGTTCAGTCGGCCAAGTTCATCGAGAGACATCAGGGACGTATCAATGACATATCTGTTTTCGGTCAGGAGTATAATCCCACAACCTGGAAGATGGCTCAGATGAACCTGGCAATCCGTGGAATAGAAGCTAATCTGGGTGAATACAATGCAGATTCATTCCTGAATGACCGACATCAGACCTTGAAGGCCGATTTCGTGATGGCGAATCCTCCATTCAACATGAGTGACTGGGGGGCGGACAAGCTACAGGACGATGTTCGCTGGAAGTATGGAATACCGCCTGCCGGAAATGCAAACTTTGCATGGATGGAACATATGATACACCATCTGTCACCAACAGGAAAGGTCGGTCTTGTCCTGGCTAACGGTGCTCTGTCATCGCAGTCTGGCGGCGAAGGAACAATACGCGAGAACATTATCAAGGCGGATCTTGTGGAGTGCATTATTGCAATGCCGGACAAGCTGTTCTATTCGACAGGTATTCCTGTTTCTCTGTGGTTCCTGAACCGTGACAAGAAGCAGAAGGGCAAGACTGTGTTCATTGATGCCCGCAATATGGGCACTATGGTAACGCGTAAACTTCGTGAACTGACAGAGGAGGATATCATGAAGATTGCCGGAACATTCGACAAGTTTGTAGAAGGTACTCTTGAAGATGAAAAGGGCTTCTGTGCCGTTGTTACTACTGATGACATAGCGAAGCAGGAGTATATTCTCACGCCCGGACGTTATGTTGGCATTGCTGAGACAAAGGACGATGGTGAACCTTTTGAGGAAAAGATGACGCGCCTGACAACTGAGCTTGGAGAACTGTTTGAAAAGTCTCATAAGCTTGAAGCTGAAATCAAAAAGCAGCTTGCAAGCATAGGATTCACAATCAAGTGATATATTACTCCCCTGTTAACAAAAAAACTAGGGGAAATGAAAGAGAAGTTTATTCAAGAGATTACAGACGGTATGTCAGACACTCTTACGGTTGATCAAATGACACAGCTTGGCGGTGTGCTGTTGCAGGTTCTGAGCAATTACACACTGACGCAGGATGGTGACAAGGTTCAGACGGACATTGTCACCAACAATCGTTTATTGGAGATATTCCTTGCCGCAAAACTTGTGGAGGGATGTTCGGCTAAGACGATCAAGTATTACGAGACAACCGTCAAACAACTGTTCCGATATATGCCGAAGGCTGTCAAGGAATACACGACTGATGACTTGCGTGCTTATCTGGCTGTATTCCAGAAGAAACACAAGTCCAGTAAAGTGACTATTGATAACATCCGCAGGATTTTCTCATCGTTCTTTTCGTGGCTTGAAGATGAAGATTTTATTCTGAAAAGTCCAGTACGCAGAATTCACAAGATAAAGACAGGAGAGCAGGTAAAGGAGGTTATTTCTGATGAGAATCTGGAGCGTCTGCGTGACAACTGCACTTGTCCGCGTGACCTTGCGATTATTGATATGCTGGCTTCGACCGGGATGCGTGTGGGCGAATTAGTCAAATTGAATAGAAACGATGTCAATTTTACGGAACGCGAATGTATAGTGTTTGGTAAGGGCAATAAGGAGAGGGTCGTATATTTCAATGCCAGGGCAAAACTGCACTTGCAGGAATATCTGTCAACTAGACGCGACAAGAATCCGGCATTGTTCGTATCGTTGGACAAACCGCATGCAAGGCTTCAGATTTCGGGTGTGGAGATGCGATTGCGTGACCTTGGCCGCACTCTGAAGATTCCCAGAATTCATCCGCACAAGTTCCGTCGTACACTAGCCACAACAGCTATCGACAAGGGGATGCCAGTGGAGCAAGTTCAGACTCTGCTCGGTCATGTCAAGATAGATACCACCATGCGTTATGCGATGGTAAATCAGACCAACGTCAAACTGTCACACCGTAAATTCTTGGGATGATGTACACGACTATCGCACATAGCCGCCTGCGGCATCAGCATCTAACTCGAAAGAGGACGATTAATCATAATTTAGAGGAGCAGGCTCAGGCTCTCTACAAGTCCTGGTTCGTAGATTTTGAACCGTTTAAGGATGGAAAATTCGTTGATTCTGAGCTGGGAATGATCCCGGAGGGATGGTCTGTAAAGAAAGCTGAGGAGTTTTGTGAGATTAACATAGGAAAGACACCTCCAAGGAAAGAACACCAGTGGTTCTCGAATGATAGCAGTGATGTCATATGGATCTCTATTTCAGATATGGGGCCGTCTGGCGTATATATTTCAAAATCTTCCGAGATGCTAACAAAAGAGGCATGTAAGAAGTTTAATGTAGTAATAGTCCCAGAAGGAACTGTCCTGCTAAGCTTCAAACTTACAGTAGGACGTGTGTCTATTGCTGCAAAGAATCTGACAACTAATGAGGCAATTGCTCGATTCCTCGTTCCAACAGACGCTATGAGGTCATATTTATATTTGGCACTCAAGTCATACGACTATAGCAGCCTCGGAAGCACGTCGTCTATTGCTACAGCCGTTAACTCAAAAATTATTAAAGGGATGGCATTATTATGCCCTCCTGAAGACATCATTGAAAAGTTCGGCGCACAGGTGACGGGAATGTTCAGTTCGATAAAAACGCTTCAGAATGAAATATCATGTCTCCGTGAGCAAAGGGATTCATTGTTGCCACGTCTTATGTCTGGCGAAATAACTTGTTAAATTCTCATTTATGGAAGAGTGGACAACATATAAGTTAGGTGATTTGATTAAGATCAAGTATGGTAAAGATCATAAATCTTTTATTGCTGTCCGCTAAAAGTCGGTATGCGAAGCGTGAACCATCCGCAGTGTTGTCGTAACTACATTGCGGATGATTTTCTTGAAAGTAAGCCCCTCTCATCAGAAGAGCAGTGGTTCCTCAGGCGGTGGATCCGCATCCGAAAGCAGTTTTGCCCAATCTTTTTCTGGCTCCTCGAGGAAGGTGTAAAGATTGACGTAGTACATCAGCATGATTCTGACCATCGTGGCGAGTCCCGAGAAGCTCCATTTCCGCTTGATACGTTTCTGAAAGACCATCA
>JAZUJU010000082.1:0-13244 GCA_045642985.1 Bacteroidaceae bacterium
TATGCCGTCAAGCTCCAGCGACGCCCCCCTACCGGCCAGAGTGACATACGCCGAATTGCGTGTAGCTCCGTTGTTCAGAGTGATGCCCGCTGCCGATACCGTGCTGTCAGCCTCCTGATGCACAAACAGTTCCGATATGCGGCGGAAACTACGGTTAGTCTCCTCCAGTTCGTAATAGTCCAGATGAGAGCCCTCGCCGGCAAACAGTTCGGTAACCTGAGTCGCAATACAGTCCGTACTGCCGGCTGAATGGTCGCACAACAGCAGTTTGAGGTTGGAATTGCGTCCCAGCACCACCAGAATACGGCGCGTAGCCATCAGACTGACCGGTGACTGAAGCAGTGAGACCAGCTGCACCGGTTTCTCAACAGTCACATTGTCAGGAACATACACCACGAAACCGTCCTGAGCGAAAAGTGTGTTCAGGGCGGCTATACCCGGACGTTCCATATCAGCTATGCGTCCGTAATATCTCTCAAGCAGCTCGGGATGAGCCTGAGCCGCATCCTTCAGACTGCCTATCAGAACTCCTTCGGGCAGAATGGCGCGACGAGCGCTCTCCGATGCCCTGAAACTGTCATCAACCAGATAATACAGCAGCGTACTCAGATGAGGGATGCTGCAGCGGAAGGCATCTTCCGTACCGAAAGGCAAGGCGACACGCCCCAGGTTCATACCCCAGTCAGGCTCCAGCCATCCGGCAATGTCAGTATGCAGATACTCCTCCTGCCGGCGATGCGGAAATCCGAAACGCTCCAGAGCGGACAGGGCACTGTCGCGCAGGCCGTTCAGCAACCCGCACGAGCCGCGCTCCACCAGACCGCGGTTCTCCCTGAAAAGATCAGTATATACCTGTGCCGACATCATCCAAGCGATTCCTCGTACTCCCTTATAACCCAATCGTAGCCGCGTTCCTCAAGTTCCAGAGCCAGCTCCGGGCCTGCGGTCTTGATGATACGGCCGCTGTAGAGCACATGCACCACATCAGGCTTTATATAATCCAGCAGACGCTGGTAGTGTGTGATGACTATTACCGATGTCTCGCTGCTCTTGAGACGGTTCACGCCGTCTGCCACGATGCGCAGCGCGTCGATGTCAAGCCCCGAATCAGTCTCGTCCAGAATGCTGAGCGACGGTTCCAGAACAGCCATCTGGAATATCTCGTTGCGCTTCTTCTCTCCGCCGCTGAATCCCTCGTTCACCGAACGGTTCATGAACTTGGCATCAAGTCCCACATACTCGCGCTTCTGTTTCATCAGTTTCAGGAACTCCGGAGCGGAAAGCGCTTCCTGACCGTTGTAGGCACGTTTCGCATTGACGGCGGCGCGCATGAAATTGGTCATGCTCACGCCAGGTATCTCCACCGGATACTGGAACGACATGAACAGACCCTCGGCAGCGCGCTGCTCGGGAGTCAGCTCAAGCAGATTCCTGCCCTTGAACGTGACCGTCCCATCTGTGACCGTATAACCCGGATGTCCCACAAGCACATTGCTCATAGTACTCTTGCCCGAACCGTTAGGTCCCATTATCGCATGCACCTGTCCGGCTCCAATCTCCAGACTGATACCCTTCAGTATCTCCCTGCCGTTTATCCCGGCGTGCAGATTATCTATCTTAAGCATAACTTTATCCTGTTGTATTTTCGAGCGATACCGACAGCAGACGCTGCGCCTCGACAGCGAACTCCATCGGCAACTTGTTCAGAACTTCCTTGGCGTAACCGTTGACAATCAGACCAATAGCCTCCTCGGTCGGAATACCGCGCTGATTGCAGTAGAACAGCTGGTCCTCGGATATTTTAGATGTAGTAGCCTCGTGTTCAACCACTGCAGTCTCATTCTTTATGTCCATATACGGAAAGGTATGAGCCCCGCACTCGCTGCCCAGCAGCAGCGAATCGCACTGACTGTAATTCCTTGCCCCGTCAGCCTCGGCAGCCACGCGCACCAGACCGCGGTACGAGTTCTGGCTGTGTCCCGCCGATATGCCCTTGCTTATGATGGTGCTGCGGGTGTTCCTGCCCAGATGGATCATCTTGGTACCGGTATCCGCCTGCTGCCAGTTGTTGGTCAGCGCCACCGAATAGAACTCACCCTGGCTGCCGTCACCCCGCAGGATGCAGCTCGGATACTTCCAGGTGATGGCTGAACCCGTCTCCACCTGAGTCCACGACAGCTTGCTGTTCACGCCGCGCAGATCGCCGCGCTTGGTCACAAAGTTGTACACACCGCCGCGGCCGTTCTCGTCACCCGGATACCAGTTCTGCACCGTGCTGTACTTGACCTCCGCCCTGTCCATCACCACAATCTCGACTATGGCAGCATGCAGCTGGTTCTCATCACGCATCGGAGCGGTACAACCCTCCAGATACGACACATAGCTGTCATCGTCAGCCACAATCAGCGTTCTCTCAAACTGCCCCGTTCCCGAAGCGTTTATTCTGAAATAGGTGGAAAGCTCCATCGGACAGCGCACCCCCTTGGGGATGTATACGAACGAACCGTCGCTGAAAACGGCACTGTTCAGAGCCGCATAGAAATTGTCGCGGTAGTTAACCACCGACCCCAGATACTTGCGTACCAGTTCAGGATGCTCCTTCACCGCCTCGCTTATCGAGCAGAAGATAATGCCCTTCTCCGCCAGATTCTTTCTGAACGTGGTTTTGACCGACACCGAATCCATCACCGCATCGACAGCCATACCTCCGCTCAGCGCAAGCCTCTCTTCGAGCGGCACACCCAGCTTGTCGAAAGTCTTCATCAGCTGCGGGTCAATCTCGTCCACCGACGTCGGGCCCTTCTTTCCTGACTGCGGCGCCGCATAGTAAGATATAGACTGGAAATCAATTGGGGGGATGTCCAGATGCGCCCAATGCGGCAGCTTCATCCCCAGCCAGTGACGGTATGCCTGCAGACGGAACTCCAACAGCCAGTCCGGTTCGCCCTTCCTCTCCGAAATCATCCTGACGGTACTCTCGTCGAGTCCGCGTTCAAATATGTCAGTAGCGATATCGGTCGTGAATCCGTAGCGGTACTTTTCTTCCGATATCTCCCTTACTGCCCTGTTGTCACTTTTCATCCTTATCCTTTCCGTATAGCTCCGGCAGATCCAGACCCGTCTGTTCCTCGATATGATCCCAGGTCCAGTGCAGACAGAAATCGGTAGTCTTACGGACCGGCTCATACAGCAGCGACGGATGCTCCTCGTTCCTGTTGATGAACTTCTCCGCAAGTCCCGACATCTCCAGCAGCTGAATCACAAGACCCGTGAAAATCAGATACTTGAGCAATCCGAAGACTCCGCCCAGGAGCCTGTCGGCAAAGCCCAGCTGCACCGCCTTGACCAGTCTGAACAGTATGTTTCCGACCGCCACGAAAACCGCCGGAACAACCATCAGAATAATGATGAAGGCCACAATGCCCGCAGCCTTTTCAGACATCTTGATGGAATCCAGCAGAAAAACCGTTGCCGGCTTGCTGAACAGAGCGCCCAGGATAAGTCCGGCCACGAGTCCGCCAAGCCCGAAGGCCTGCCTTATCATGCCCTTGCGCAATCCTTCAATAAACCCGACCGCCAGGACAATGAGGATTATCACGTCTATGGCGGTCAGAGAAGTATCTGCCGACAGAATCATTCCAGTGTCTGTTTAACCTCTGTCTCTACGAAAGTCTCAATAATATCACCCTGCTTGAGGTCATTGAAGCCCACAAGACTGATACCGCACTCCATATTGGTGGCAACCTCGCGCACATCGTCCTTGAAACGCTTCAGCGCCAGGATATCTCCGGTATGGATAACTATGCCGTCGCGAATCAGACGGGCCTTGTCGCTGCGCTTCACCTTGCCCTCGCGGACACGGCCGCCGGCAACCATACCGACCTTCGAGATGTGGAACACCTCCATAACCTCGACAGTCGATGTGACCTCCTCCTTGATCTTCGGAGCAAGCAGACCCTCCATTGCGGCCTTGACCTCGTCGATAGCATCGTAAATGATCGAATATATGCGGATGTCCACATCGTGCTGCTCGGCCAGTTTCTTGGCGGCACCCGACGGACGTACGTCGAATCCGATGATGATGGCGTTCGAAGCGGCAGCCAGACTGACATCGCTCTCCGAAATCGCACCCACAGCCTTGTGGATGACATTGACCTGAATCTGCGGGGTCGACAGCTTGATGAGCGAATCGCCCAGAGCCTCGACAGAACCGTCCACATCGCCCTTGACAATCAGGTTGAGCTCGTGGAAGTCGCCCAGAGATATACGGCGGCCTATCTCGTCGAGAGTAAGCGTAGTCGATGTCCTGATGCCCTGCTCACGCTGCAGCTGCTCGCGCTTGCTGGTGATTTCGCGCGCCTCGCGCTCCGACTCCACCACATTGAACGCCACACCTGCGGCAGGCGCACCGTTCAGGCCGAGAATCAGAGCCGGTTCGGCAGGCAGAACCTGCTTCAGCTTCTGGTTACGCTCGTTGAACATAGCCTTGACCTTGCCCCAGTAAGTACCTGCAATCACAATGTCGCCGACCTTCAGCGTACCGTTCGCGACCAGCACAGTAGCCACATAGCCGCGACCCTTGTCAAGCGACGACTCGATGATGGTTCCCGTAGCGTTTCTGTTCGGATTGGCCTTCAGATCCAGCATCTCAGCCTCGAGCAGCACCTTCTCCATAAGTTCTGGCACGCCCATACCCTTCTTTGCCGAAATGTCCTGCGACTGATACTTGCCGCCCCAGTCCTCGACCAGATAGTTCATCTGAGCCAGTTCCTGCTTGATTCTCTCCGGATCGGCGGCAGGCTTGTCTATCTTGTTGATTGCGAATACCATAGGAACGCCCGCAGCCGTAGCATGCGCGATAGCCTCCTTGGTCTGAGGCATCACGTTATCGTCGGCGGCCACAATGATGATGGCGATATCGGTCACCTGAGCACCGCGGGCACGCATGGCAGTGAACGCCTCGTGACCCGGAGTATCCAGGAACGTAATATGACGGCCGTCCTCCAGAGTCACATGGTAGGCACCGATGTGCTGGGTGATACCTCCGGCCTCGCCCGCAATCACATTGGCCTTGCGGATGTAGTCCAGGAGCGAAGTCTTACCGTGGTCGACATGACCCATGACGGTAACGATAGGAGCGCGTGGCTCCAGTTCGTCTTCGGTATCGACATGCTCGGTGATGGCCTGAGCCACCTCAGCGCTGACATATTCGGTAGAAAATCCATACTCCTCGGCCACAAGATTGATGGTCTCGGCATCCAGACGCTGGTTGATGGATACCATCATACCTATGTTCATACAGGTTGAAATGACCTGAACCACAGGGATGTTCATCATCGTAGCCAGCTCGTTGGCGGTAACGAACTCCGTCAGCTTGAGGATGCGGCTGGACTCCATCTCCATTTCCTCAATCTCCTGCTGGCGTGTCAGCGCCGCCTCACGCTTCTCCTTGCGGTACTTCGACGACTTGTTCTTTCCCTTTGAGAACTGTGAATAAGTGTCCTTTATCTGTCTGTTGACATCGTCGTTGCTGAAGTCATTGCCTTCGGAACGCGAA
Source organism: Bacteroidaceae bacterium (assembly GCA_045642985.1). Classification (GTDB taxonomy): domain Bacteria; phylum Bacteroidota; class Bacteroidia; order Bacteroidales; family Bacteroidaceae; genus Colenecus. The sequence continues at coordinate 5,558 of JAZUJU010000082.1, forward strand.
TGTCTGAAATCCTTCGAGTTGCGAGCCTGGCCGCCCGGCTTGCCGCCCTGTCCCGGCTTGCCCTTCCTGTCGAAAGGCTTCTGCTGGTCGTTCTGCGACGGGCTGTAGCCCTCGGTCTTGCTGATATCGACCTTCTCGCCTCCAATTCTGACGCGGGTCTTCTTGCGATGGGCATCGCCTCCGGCAGCATCGGCACCGCTCTTCTGGCCAATTTCCTTCATGAGCGACTCCTTGAACTGCTGGCGTTGCTGCTGACGCTGCTGCTCCTTGGCATCGCGCTCCTTCTTCTTCTCTTCCTTGGTCTTCTTCTTAGGACGGGTTGACTGATTGATGGCGCTCAGGTCAATCTTTCCTACAGTCTTGAGTTTCAGACCGGCATCGGAATGATCCAGCTTGAATACCTCGTCTTCGGCGGCGGCAGGACTCCCTGCAGCGGCATCACTTGAAACAGCACTCTCAGCCGAAGCGTCCCCGACCTGTGCAGCAGACTTCTGCTCCGCGGCAGCCTCTTTCGCAGCGACCTCCTTTGCGGCAAGTTCCTTAGCGGCAAGCTCTTTCGCAGCAGCCTCTTCGGCAGCCTTAGCTGCTTTGGCAGCAGCCTCCTTTGCAGCAGCCTCCTTTGCAGCAGCTTCTTTTGCGGCGGCCTCTTCGGCAGCCTTCTTAGCAGCAGCTTCCCTGGCAGCGGCCTCTTCGGCAGCCTTCTTTGCAGCGGCAGCCTTCTTTCCGCCCTCATCCAGATCTATCTTGCCCACAGTCTTGAAACTGATTGCCGGTTCCACCTCAATCTTCATCTCCTCGGGCTCCTTCCCAGCAACGGACTTGGCTGCAACTGTTGCAGACTTTGCGGCAGCAGCCACCGGCTTTGAAGCAGCAGGCTTCGCAGCAGCGGCAGCAGGCTTCTCCTGTGCAGTCTCCGTGCTGTCTGAATCGTCATTCGAACGCTGCTTGCGCTCCTGCAGGAACTTGGTGGCAGCATCCTTCAGAGACTTGTCCCCGCTGAAGCCCTCGATCAGCAAGTTGTACTGTTCGTCGGTCAGCTTCTGGTTCAAATCCTCCGTAACATCCTGAAAACCCTTCTTGTGCAGGAAATCCACAAGCGTGGACGCTCCCACATTCAATTCTCTCGAAACTTTTCCTATTCTTATTGCCATCAGATATAAAACTGTTTCTCCTTACTTTATGAATTTAGCGAATTCCGGCTCGTCAGCGAACTCCGATGCCAGAATCGACAGGACTGCATCGACCTGTTCCTCCTCGAGGTCTGCCTTCTCGACCAGCATCTCACGCTCGGAACGCAGCACAGCCTTGGCGGTATCCAGACCCAGAGCCTGGAGTGCATCGATGATCCAGTCCTCGACATCGCCGCGGAAATCCTCCAGATAGACATCCTCTTCAGATGCTTCCTCCTCGATTTCGCGATACACATCGATGGTGTAGCCGGTCAGCATACTTGCCAGCTTGATGTTCATACCGTTCTTACCGATAGCCAGCGACACCTGATCCTGCTTCAGATAAACGTCAGCGCGCTTGTTCTCCTCGTCCAGCTTCAGTTCGGAAACCTTGGCCGGGCTCAGGGCACGGCGGATGAACAGATCGATGTTCGAAGTATAGTTGATAACGTCGATGTTCTCATTTCTCAGCTCGCGGACAATACCGTGGATACGGGCACCCTTCACGCCGACGCATGCGCCGACCGGATCAATGCGGTCATCGTACGACTCCACAGCAATCTTCGCCCTCTCGCCCGGGATACGGGCAATCTTCTTGATAGTGATCAGACCGTCGCCTATTTCTGGAACCTCCTGCTCGAAAAGCCTCTGCAGGAACATATTCGATGTACGGCTCAGGATAATCTTCGGGTTGTTCACATTGTCCACGTGATCCACCACAGCGCGTGCGGAATCGCCCTTGCGGAAGAAATCGCCCGGAATCTGCTCCGTCTTTGGCAGCAGCAGTTCGTTGCCCTCCTCGTCCAGAAGCAGAGTCTCCTTCTTCCATATCTGATAGACATCGGCAGTGATGATGTTGCCGACCTGATCCAGATACCTGTGATATAGACTGTCCTTCTCCAGTTCCAGAATCTTCGATGCCAGAGTCTGACGCAGGTTCAGGATGGCGCGGCGGCCGAACTTCGAGAAATCGACAGCTTCGGTAACCTCCTCACCCTCTTCGAAGTCCTCGTCTATCCTGCAGGCCTCGGTCAGTGAAATCTGCGTGTTGGAATCCTCCAGATCCTTGTCCGCAACAACCACTCGGGTACGCTGAATCTCGCAGTCACCCTTGTCCGGGTTCACGATGACGGAATAGTTCTCGTCCGTGCCGAACATCTTTGAAATAACGCTGCGGAAACTCTCCTCGAGAACGCTGACCAGTGTCATACGGTCAATGTTCTTCAACTCCTTAAACTCCTGAAAGGTATCGACCAGTGTGATCGATTCAGCTGACTTAGCCATTTTACTTTAAACTGATTATATATTTTGTATAACTTATTTCACTGTACTTGAACGGAAGTTCCACCTCCACCAGAACGGGGCGTTTCTTTCCTTCGACCATCTGCTTCTGCTTAGTCTTAAGCACGATGCCGCCCTTGTCAGCGCTCACCAGAATGCCCTTGAGTTTTGCGCCCTCCTTCGGCAGCACTTCGACCTCCTGCCCGATGTGGTTCAGATACTGCTGCAGCACCTTGAACGGCTGGCCGATGCCCGCCGAACCGACCTCCAGTTCATAGTCCTCAACATCGCGGTCAAGCGAAGCCTCAATGAAGCGGCTCAGCTCCACGCAGTCCTCAATCCAGACTCCGTCCGCATTGTCAATCTCGACGACGATACGGTTGTCACGGCTGACATTCACATCAACCAGAAAATAATTCTCCTTGCCTTCCAACCACTGCTCAACGAGCCCTGTAACGACTTTGGTCTCTATCATATAAAAGTTTTAATAAACGAAAGAGGAGCTTCGCAGCCCCTCTCACAACCTCTTAGCGATACAAAGATAGGGCGAAAATCCGTCCCAAACAAATTTTCGCCCTATTTTTATTAACAAACGTCTGAAATTCACTTCTTCGCCTTGAACTTCTTCGGAATGAGAGGAAGCATCTCGGCAGCATAACGGCGACCCAGTTCACGGGCACCGGCAGCGGTGAAGTGCAGATGGTCAAAGCCGCAGGGGCAGCCTTCTGACGAAACATAATGTGCAGTCGGCAGGACCTCCGGCAGCTTGGCGATGACCTCGTTGTGAGCGGCGCACTGTCCCTTCTGGTCAGCAGCGACCACACCACCGGCCAACAGTGGAATCGAGTTCGGCTTCAGGCCAAGGTCAGCCAGAATGTCGTCGTAAATCTTCTTGACATCCGAAGGCCACTTCGGATCGCCGGTATTTGTCTCTCCCTGATGCAGCAGAATGCCCTTGATAACGCCATCCTGCTGAGCTTTCTTGCACAGTTCGATAAGGCGTCCGTAGGGGTTGCCGCCGTATTCCGCAATCATATTCTTCATCCAGCCGGCCTGATTCGGCACGTATGCCTCGTAGCGGTCCTTGTCGAACAGTTCGATCGAGCATCCGGCCACAGCCACCATCACGATGCCCACGCGCACATTCTCCTTGAGCTCGTCAACCAGCGTGCGACCGAAATAGTCAGCAGGGGTCAGACCGGTGTTGCAGCGTGCCAACGGCGGAACAGCGGTTCTCCACTCGCCCATCTTGCCGCTCGGGCAGTCAACAGCGTTCATAGTAAGGAAACGCGGGCTCACGCCCTCCAGATCCTGCTGCTCAGGTCTAGGGTTACCCTCCATGTTAGACTGGCCGAAACAAATGTAAATGTGGAAGTTAGGATCCGGTTTCGCACCGGCTGCCAGTGCGACGGACAGCAGTCCGGCCAGCAGAATGAATCTGAATTTCTTCATATTGTCTGTATTTGAATATTGGGTTATTACTGCAAATTTATTGGGTTCTATCTGCAATTTTCGCAATTATCCGTGAATAAAACAAGTTTCCTGACGGCAAAACTCTATTTTTGCAGAAATATAGAACCTGCTTCGAAATAAATCATCGGGCTTATAAAACTGACGGAAATGGGCAAACTGACATCAAAGGCCAATCACGGATTCCTTCTGGGATCGTTCATATTCATAATACTGCTTTTCATCACGGTATTCATCTTTCTGATGTGGTCGTTCAAGGCATTCCAGAAAGAGGAGGAGCACCAGACGTACGCGAGCACGTACCAGCTTGAGCTCGATGCCAGTACGTTGGGCCGTCCAATGATGCTCTACATCAACGACAGCCTCATCTTCAGCGGCACCCCAGCCGCAGCCATGACCCTGACCGTAGGGCGGTTCGCCGAAGAGAGCATGCTGCTTGCCGTCGATGCCGAAACCGACCAGGTATCACTCATCGGTCTGCCTCTTGAAGGCGGAAAAATAACCCTGCAGCGAAACGGAACCGAATTCACTGCAGGGGAATAATGTATTGATTGCCTCGCTTTGAGGCGATTGCCTTGCTTTACTTCGCGGCGATTGCCTCGGCTACCGGAACATACTTCAAGCCCAGTGCCGTAGCGACATTCTGGTTGGTGCAGATACCTTTGTAGATATTCAGACCGAAAGCGAAGTTCGGATCCATCTGCACGGCCTTCTCCAGACCGTTCTCGGCCATCAGCAAACCGTATTTGAAAGTGGCATTCGACAGGGCGACAGTCGATGTGTAAGGTACGGCGCCCGGCATATTGCCCACGCAATAGTGTACGATGCCCTGCTCTATGAATACCGGATTGTCGTGTGTAGTCACATGCGAACTCTCGCAGCAACCGCCCTGGTCAATGGCGACATCGACTATCACAGCGCCCTTCTTCATCAGCGGCAGATGCTCACGGCGAACCAGCTTCGGTGTCTTTCCGCCAGGGATGAGCACGGTTCCGATAACCAGATCAGCCGACTGCAGAGCCTTGCGTATGTTGGCCTCGGTGCTGTACAGAGTCTCGACCGAATTGCCGAACACCTCGTCCAGATAAGACAGACGGTTCAGATTAACATCAAGCAGAGTCACGTGAGCGCCGATTCCGATAGCGGCCTTGGCTGCATACGTTCCTGCAATACCACCGCCCAAAATCACGATGTTACCCTTCTCCACGCCCGGAACGCCGCCAAGCAGAATTCCGCGGCCACCGTAGCTCATCTCCACATACTTGGCACCCTGCTGGATTGACAGACGACCAGCAATCTGGCTCATCGGACGCAGACACGGCAGGTTGCCCTGAGCATCCCTGATGGTCTCGAACGCCACAGCCTTGCAGCCGCTCTTGATCAGCGCCTGGGCCAGTTCCGGATTCGGGGCAAGGTGAAGATATGTGTAGAGAATCTGATTCTTGCGCAGATACTGATACTCGCATTGCTCCGGTTCCTTGACCTTGACAATCATATCGGCCTTCGCGAAAACCTCGGCTGGTGTCGCCACAACCTGCGCACCCGCCGCCTTGTACTGTTCATCCGCAAAGCCCGCGCCGGCACCGGCGTTCGTCTCGACCAAAACCGTGTGACCCTTGGCCACAAAACCCATCACGTTGTCGGGAGTCAATCCCACACGATACTCATGATTCTTGAGTTCGCGAGTAGTACCGATTATCATATCAGTCCAAAATTAAAATACCGCAGCAAAATTATGAAAAAATGAAAAAATGTGCTCCCCACAGCAAAAAAAAGGAGTTGCGCATTACGCGAATCATTCGCGTAGTGCGCAACTTTTTTGCGAAAAGACAGTTCCAATTTATGTTTTCATGTGTGGTCAACCCATATCAGGTCTTCCAGATCGTAGCCGCGCGATGTGATAAAGCTCTTGATTTTGTCCAGTTCGGCAGATGGTATGTCCGGTGTTCTTGACAGTATCCACAGGTATTTGGAATTCTTCGAGCCGATAATCGCGTATTTGTAGTCCGCGCTCACCATCATCACCCGGTAATCAGAGTAGAACGGTCCGAAGAACGACACTCTGAGCAGCCCGGCCGTATCGGTCATCTTAGCCTTGCCGACCGTTGTCTTCAGTCTGCCATCCTTCAATCCACTGTTTGTCACAGCAATAGAACCGTCATTTTTCAAGGAATAGTGCGCGGTGGCATGGGTCAGTCCCCGTTCAAAGCTGTGGTCGAAACGGGCAATCTCGTACCACGTCCCCATAAACCGATGCACATCCAGACTATCCACAGTCGAATTGTCAACATCGTCTCCCATAAACGAGAAGGCGAACAGCGATGCCAAAATAGTAGAAAGTATCATTTTCATAGTATTTACCCGTTATTACATAAACGACTTAGAATCCGTCTTCTGACAGGACTTCGAGTCCATATCCCGGCAGGACTTCGGATCAGTAGTCTGACAGGACTTCGGCCCGGTCTTCTGACACGATTTTATCTCCGTCTTCCACAGACCGTGGATGTTGCAGTACGCATACACTGCCAACGGCTCATCGTCACACACACAGAATACCGCCTGTGGTGTCTCCATCGGCTTCAGATACTGGATCTGTCCGCCATTTGCCGTTTCTACAAAGATGAATGCGATGTGATGCTCTTCGGCCATCGGATGCGGCAGCGAACCGACTTTCACAACGATGGTACAGTCATCACGACATTCCACCACCGGGACATGTCTCTCGAGCGCGCCGTCAGTTGAGGCAGGAACCAACTCCTGCATCTCATCACCACAACAGACCGGAACAACTCCGCTGTCAACCACTTTCACGACAACGTTTCCGCACGTTGTGCAAAGGAAAAATTTTGTTGCCATAATTCTTAACTTTTATTAGTTAAACATTTTGTTCTGTCCGGACCGGACCCGACGTCAATTGTCCGCTCCGACGATGCAAAACTACATTGGCAACAAAAGCCCGATTATTGATGGCAATTATATTTTTCAATATTTGCTATTGGATATTTCAATATGTCTGTCAGATTAATTATTTTTGTCTAAAGTTTACATTGTTCAACTGTTCTGATATGAAAAGGGCATTATTGTTTTTGGCGTTATTATGTAGTGTCACCGGTCTTTTCGCCAAGCCGGTAGATGTATCCACAGCAACAAAGGCAGCCGCACGGTTCCGTCAGGCTCCGCTCCTTTATTCATCGCAAGCCGGTACAGTCAGAATGCCGCTCCAATCCACGGCACCGCTCACCCTGACCGATGACAGCTACTCTGCCTTCTATGTGTTCAGCAATCCTGACGGCAATGGATTCGTCCTCATCGCAAAAGATGACCGTATATCGCCTGTAATAGCATACAGCAACGCCAATCCCTGGATTACGCAGGATATGCCGGACCAGCTGCGCGAATGGTTGGAGGGCTATTGTACGCAGATGTCAAATCTCAGTGACACGCAGTCTCCCGAAATAGCCGAAGAATGGCACTCATTGCTTTCCGGAAGTTTCCAGATGGATGCTCCCAGCACTCCGCTAATAGAGACTCATTGGGGTCAGTCACCTTATTACAATGCGCTATGCCCCACCAACGAGAAAGACGGGCGTGCCGTAACCGGCTGCGTAGCCACCGCTTTCGCACAAATTCTGCGCTATTGGAAATATCCCGAACACGGCTGGGGTTTCCACGCATATACCGACAAGCGCTACGGCTATCTGTCATCGGACTTCTCACAGCATTTCTATGACTGGGACAATATGCCGGAACACCTGGATGAAAACAGT
>JAZUJU010000083.1:0-2552 GCA_045642985.1 Bacteroidaceae bacterium
TTCTGAGACACCCCAGCTGTAGCGGTTGACGTAGCCGAGCACTCGCATACCCTCTGCTATGACAGGGTTGCGGTAGTCATTCACGCGAGGGAAATTCTCAGGCGTTGCCTTGCCGTAAAGTCCTCCCGGATTCAGTATCTCGATGCGGTCATCATACTGGTAGAACTGCACCGGGCCGTTACCGGTGTAATCTCTGTGACAGACGGCATTCATCACGAGCTCTCGCGTGGCCCAATACGGGTAATCGATGAAATTGTCTTCACGCAAGGCACTGACGGGTATTGGCCTGCGGTTGGTTATCGTTGTCTGGATGAATGTATCCAACTCGCCCAGAATCTTGCAGAGATTGCCCGAGAACTTGTGTTCGGTGACTATCTTTCCGGCACGTCCACCTCCGCTGAAACGGACATACTGGACGTATGCACCGCCAAGGAAGTGCTCCGGATTCTTGCCAAAGAAGATGACACCTGCGTATGTCGGACAATCATATTTGGTGTTGTAGAAGCCAAGAGCCTGCATTTTATCCTTGATGCTGCGCTTGTCGCTTTCGTTCACATCGTCAGGGATGGCCTTGGGTAGATAGTCGTGCTTGAAAACCTGCTGGTCGATGTCGTCCAGCGTCGCGCCAAAACAAGGGGAAGCATCGAAGGTCGTGATGTTGGCTGCACGTTTTTCCAGAAGGATGTGCTCATCTGCTTCGCTGGCGATGCCTTTGCGTGGACCTACGCGAATCCATATTCTGCCTTTATAACGGACAGGTGTGAAAAGATGCGGCTGCACTTCGATCATTACGATATCGCCTTCCGGCATACTGACCTTTTCAACCACCATTGAGGGCTGAGGCTGGATATTGCCATCAGTGCGGATAGCCGCAATGTTCTTCAGCAGTTCGTCCGTCACGTTCAATCCTTGCACAGTACCGTCATCGAGTACGCCGAGGAAAAGGTATCCTGGCTCCTTGTGATTCGGAAGGTCATTGGCAAATGCGCAGATTGCCTGACCGAACTTGTCGGTGTTGGTAGTCGATATTGTCCGCTCTATTCTGTCATTCTCCAAGTCAAGGAGCATAGCCTGTATTTGCTTTGTAGAGATCATATCAGTCAATCCTTTGATTTGACATAAGTTCCAATTGTGTTGCGAGTCCAAATTTACGAAATCTTTCACAATGCCACATATTAAATCAGTGCATTAACTGGAATGCATATTCCTGATTTCTTGTGCTGGTTTGGATGAATATGCGGGGAATATGCTTTTTGACAGCGAATGGCGAAAAAATGTTTGGCGGGGGAATAGGGGAGGTTTACATTTGGGGCTCTTTCGGTTGGAGTAAACTTTTTTATGATGTGATGTACTGCCTGAGCAGTATCGGAACGGTGCAGTGTCCGCTGGATTTGCCGGGAGAGTTCTGTACGCCTTTTGCCAGTGAGCTGATCGGGCGGCTCATTCCGAGGTACTGCGACGCTTAATTACGTGTGGCAAAATGTTGATTTACATGCATTTTTTACTTACGTTTGCAGATATCACCTATATAGACGTATGAGAAAGACATTAACACTACTTGCATTGTTGCCCTTCACGCTCACAGCAGTATCACAGGCGACTAAAGAATACGTTGATCTTGGCCTTTCAGTGAAATGGGCCACCTGCAACGTTGGTGCCTCCAGCCCCGAAGAATACGGTGCTTACTTTGCCTGGGGTGAGTACAATAATAAGGATGACTATGACTGGACTACATATCGGCATTGTTATGGCACCTCCAGCACACTGACCAAATACTGCAACAAATCATCATCCGGCTATAACGGTTACACCGACTCTAAGACAGTCCTTGATCCCGAAGACGATATGGCACATGCCAACTGGGGCGGTGACTGGCGTACTCCCACAGCCGCTGAATGGACCGAACTGATGGACAGCGAGAACTGTACCTGGACATGGACCTCACGCAACGATGTGTACGGCTATGAGGTAACAAGCAAAAAGTCCGGATTCACGGGAAATTCCATTTTCCTGCCAGCCGCATGGTGCATGGTCAACAACACCCTAAATAAGAATTTTGCTACGGCAGACTCTCCAACAGCGATAGGTTACTACTGGTCCAGCTCGCTCTATGAACAGAACCCATCAAGAGCTTATTTCATTTCCTTTACCAGCGGGGACAACATTGACATCAATTTCTGCACTCGATACACAGGTTTGTCAGTACGGCCCGTCCGCCCATAGGATTTATCCTGTCAGACATAAAGATCAAGTATGCTCTTCTTCTAAGGAGACGAAAAAAAGGAGAGTCCGTGATGAGCTCCCTTATATTATCGAGTTATAGCTTCAGCCGAACATTGTCAAGACTGTTAGATAAATTGTGATTTATCGGGGTAAAGATATGAAAACGCACACCATTGACGAAAACAAATACCATTTATCTGGCGGCCACCTTGTGTGTTTGAATCAAGCATTAAAGGTGGCTAGATAAGTGAATATGCTAACTGACACACAAACGGTATTGGATCAGTTTAGTCAGTTTACTCCTACTATATACACCCTGAGCAAACTAA
>JAZUJU010000084.1:0-15985 GCA_045642985.1 Bacteroidaceae bacterium
CTGAAGGGTTTTTTCAAAAACATCGGATATACTCTTGTCGTCTGTATAGTGATTGCTTTTGTCAACATTACGAACTGGCCCTGGATTGACAGACATTCGACGGTGGGCGGCAGTCTTGTGCTTCCGTGGTCGTATGTTATCAATACTTTCCGTTATCAGAATTCAGTCCGTGAGGCTAACAGAGAGGAGATTATCCTTCCCGATGCCACGATAACAGATGACGTGAAGAGTGTTGTGGTTCTGGTAATAGGCGAGTCCGCACGCCGTGACCACTTTTCGCTTTACGGATACGAAAGGGAGACAAATCCGAGGCTTTCCCGGATTGACGGCCTGAAGGCATATAAGGCTAATTCCAGCGCTACATATACCACAGCCGGTGTCAAGGCCATACTTGAATACAGGGACTGCGGTGAACTTTACGAAATCCTGCCGAACTATCTGTTCAGAAACGGCGTGGATGTGGTATGGCGTTCCAGCAACTGGGGACAGCCGCCGCTGCATATTGACAGGTATCAGACCAGCACCGATGTGGCCGCACAGTACGAGGGCGTGTCGGACTCGCTTGATGAATCGCTGATTGCCGGCCTGCGCAATCTGGTGGAGACTTCACAGAAGAACAAGATGCTGATAGTGCTGCACACGAGCACGAGTCACGGCCCCGCATATACTACACGTTATCCGCCCGAATTCGAACTGTTCAAGCCGGTTTGCAATACCGTCGAGATGTCAAAATGTCCGCACGACCAGCTGATGAATGCGTACGACAATACGATTGTTTATACCGATTACCTGCTGTCCGAAGTCATAGGTCAGCTTCAGAGTCTCACAGATTGGAAGAGCTGCATGATTTATGTGTCTGATCACGGCGAATCTCTCGGCGAGAAGAATCTCTACATGCATGGCGTGCCTATGTCGGTCGCTCCGGCAGAACAGTACGAGATATCTTTCATCGTCTGGCGCTCGGATGGTACTGACAGCTGCAGACAACTGGACCTGATAGGACAGCATCACGTGTTTCACAGCGTGCTCCGTTTCCTGGGAATCGGAAGCCCCGTGTTTGACGACGGATACTGCATCTTCGATTAGCGGTCTGCCCAAAACCGCATCCTGTCTGATAGAATAAAAATCACATCAGATTTGGCAATTATTTATTAATGGCGTAACTTCGCGTCTTATTAGACACTGGGGAAATACCCCGGCGCAGTGCATTGTATATTGAGTTTTTAATTATAACGACAGAAAATGAACATTTCATTTGAGAATGTGAGCAAGGTACAGGGCCTGCTTACCGTGAGCCTTGAGAAGGCAGATTATCAGGAGAGTCTTGAAAAATCACTGAAAGAGTACAGAAAGAAGGCCAATATGCCGGGATTCCGTCCGGGAATGGTTCCTATGGGGCTGATACAGAAGATGTACGGCAAGGCAATCAAGGCTGAGGAAATCAATAAGATACTGCAGGAAAAGGTTATGGGTTATATCAGAGAGAACAAGATTGATATGCTCGGTGAGCCGCTTCCTAACACTGAGAAAGAGACTGACCAGAACATGGATGATGACAATTTCACATTCTGCTATGATATTGCCATCGCCCCTGAGTTCGATCCGACGCTCACAGCCAAGGACACTATTCCCTACTATCAGGTTGAGATTTCAGACTCGATGGTAGATTCGCAGATCAGCACATACACACAGCGCAACGGCAAGTACGAGAAGGTTGACGAATACAAGGAGAACGATATGCTCAAGGGCAGACTTGTGGAACTTGATGAGACCGGAGCTGCGAAGGAAGGCGGTATCATAATCGAAGATACTGCTCTGATGCCTTCGTATTTTGCCGCAGATTCCGCCAAGGCTCTGTTTGCAGGCGTAAAGAACGGCTCGGAAGTCCGTTTCAATCCGTCGGCCGCTTTCAATAATAACGCAATAAAGATGTCTTCGCTGCTGAACTGTACCAAGGAGGAGGCCGAGAATATCAAGTCTGACTTCCTGTTCACAGTTGGAGAAATCACACGCTTCATTCCGGGCGAACTGAACCAGGAACTGTTTGACCAGGTGTTCGGTGAGGATACCGTCAAGGATGAGACTGAATTCCGTGCCAGAGTCAAAGCTTCGCTTGAACGTAGCTTTGTTCCGGACAGCGACTACCGTTTCCTTATTGATGTCAGAAACTACCTGCAGAAGCGTATCGGAAAGCTTGAGTTCCCAGATGCACTCATCAAGCGCATACTCAGCGACAACGGAAAGCAGGATGAGGACATAGAGAAGAATTACGATGATACGATCAAGTCCCTGACTTGGCAGATCATCAAGGAGAAGCTTGTGCGTACCAACGACATTAAGATTGAAGAGGCTGATGTGAAGGCTCAGGCCCGTGAGGCTACACGCGCACAGTTCGCACAGTACGGTATGATGGACATTCCTGACGAGTTGCTTGACAACTATGCAGCCGAGATGATGAAGAAGCGCGAGCAGGTTGACGGCCTTGTGAACCGTGCCGTCGAGACGAAACTTGCCGCCGCTCTCAAGAATGTGGTCAAACTTGAGAACAAGAGCGTCAGCATTGAGGAGTTCAACAAACTCTTCGCCGCAGATATGGAGAACGACGCAGCCGCTCAGGCTGAATGATCCGGTCTGCGAATGATTAACAGACAATAAGCATTTGTGCAGTAATGGATGATTTCAGAAAATTTGCCACCCGCCATCTCGGTATGAGCGGTCAGACATTGGACGATGTCATTAAGGCTGAGTCTCAGTATCTTAATCCGTATATCCTTGAGGAACGTCAGCTGAACGTCACTCAGATGGATGTCTTTTCAAGACTGATGATGGACCGCATCATATTTCTTGGAACGGAGATTTCGGACTATACGGCCAACACCATTCAGGCGCAGCTGCTGTATCTGGATTCCGTCGATTCGTCGAAGGAGATTTCCATATATCTGAACTCTCCGGGCGGTTCCGTTACCGCAGGTCTGGGCATATACGACACTATGCAGTTCATCAGCAGTCCGGTGGCGACTATCTGCACAGGTATGGCTGCAAGTATGGCTGCGGTACTGCTTGTCGCCGGACATGAGGGCAAGCGTTCAGCTCTTCCGCACAGCCGTGTGATGATTCATCAGCCTATGGGCGGCGTCCAGGGACAGGCCAGCGACATAGAGATTACCGCGCGAGAGATTCAGAAGATGAAGAATGAACTTTACCGTATCATTTCTGACCATTCACATACGCCGTTTGACAAGGTATGGGCTGACAGTGACCGCGACTATTGGATGACGGCACAGGAGGCGAAGGAATACGGAATGATTGACCAGGTTCTCGAAAAGCGCAAGTAATGGCGGGCAAGACTCTGAATCACTGCTCGTTCTGTGGGCGTTCCGAGAAAGAGGTCGGATTCCTTCTGACCGGATTGAACGGATACATATGCAACGAGTGCGTGGAACAGGCACATCAGATGGTGACTGAGGCCATGCGCGGACTCAGCAAGAAGGAGGAGTTCAAGCTTGACATACCCAAACCGAAGGAAATCAAGGAGTATCTCGATCAGTACGTCATTGGTCAGGATGCTGCCAAGCGCTATCTTTCTGTTGCGGTTTATAACCATTACAAGCGTATCACATCCGATCGCAAATCGGAGGTGGACATAGAGAAGAGCAACATTATTCTGGTCGGCTCAACCGGAACGGGCAAGACTTTGCTGGCCAGAACGATAGCCCGTTTTCTGAAAGTACCGTTCACCATAGTTGACGCGACTGTCCTGACCGAGGCCGGATATGTGGGAGAGGATATCGAGAGCATTCTGACGAGACTTCTTCAGGTTGCCGACTACGATGTGGAGGCGGCGCAGAGGGGCATCGTCTTCATTGATGAGATTGACAAGATTGCACGCAAGAGCGACAATCCGTCCATTACCCGTGATGTGAGCGGCGAGGGCGTTCAGCAGGGACTTCTGAAACTGCTTGAGGGCTCTGTCGTGAATGTTCCGCCTCAGGGGGGACGCAAGCATCCGGAGCAGAAGTTCATTCAGGTTGATACGAACAATATCCTGTTCATCTGCGGCGGAGCATTTGATGGAATAGAGCGGAAAATCGCACAGCGGCTCAACACGCAGGTGGTGGGCTTTGATTCCGTAAGCAAACGCGGCAGTATTGACCGGGACAATATGATGCAGTATGTGGCACCGCAGGATCTGAAGGCATTTGGTATGATTCCTGAGATAGTGGGACGATTGCCGATAGTCACTTATCTGGAACCGCTGGACCGGGATGCTCTGCGGCGCATTCTGACTGAACCGAAGAATTCCCTCATAAGGCAGTATGAGCAGCTGTTTGCCATTGACGGCATAAAACTGACATTTCAGCCCGAGGTACTTGACTTTATCGTCGACAAGGCTGTCGAGTTCAAACTCGGAGCCAGAGGACTGCGGTCCATTGTCGAAACTATAATGATGGATGCCATGTTTGACCTTCCGTCAACCGATCGAAGGAGATATACTGTTACGGTTGAGTATGCCGAGAAGCAGTTGGCGAAGGCAGATGGTGTCAGATTGGCGGCTAATTAAAAAAAATTGGATAGATTGACGGTTATTCCGATGTTGTTCTTAACTTTGTTTTGGATACCCGGAAATGTGGGATAGTTTTTAATATGGCGGATAAGTATAATTTATTTGAGACACTGAAGGATCATTTCGGCTTTGACACTTTCAAAGGCGATCAGGAGGCTATCATCAAAAATCTGATGGCAGGCAAGGATACGTTTGTACTTATGCCTACCGGCGGAGGCAAATCTCTCTGTTACCAGCTGCCGGCCCTGCTGATGGATGGAACTGCAATCGTAATCTCTCCTCTAATCGCACTCATGAAGAATCAGGTGGATGCGATGCGCAACATGGGCGAAGAGGATGGCATAGCACATTTCATCAACTCGTCACTTACCAAGAGCGCGATTGATCAGGTAAAGGCTGATGTGCTGTCCGGCAAGACAAAACTTCTGTATGTGGCGCCTGAGTCTCTTACAAAGGACGAGAACGTTGATTTCCTGAAAGGAATCAAAATTTCGTTCTACGCAATCGACGAGGCTCACTGTATTTCGGAGTGGGGTCATGATTTCAGACCAGAGTACAGACGTATTAGACCGATTATCAATGCCATAGGCAAGGCTCCTGTGATTGCTCTGACAGCTACGGCAACCAATAAGGTCCGTGATGACATCAAGAAAAACCTGTCAATACAGCGTGCTAAGGATTTTGAGTCCTCATTCAACCGTCCCAATCTCTACTACGAAGTGAGGCCTAAGACCAAGAATGTCGACAAGGATATTATCCGATTCATCAAGTCGAATTCCGGCAAGTCTGGCATAATATACTGTCTGTCCAGGAAAAAGGTCGAGGAACTTGCTGAACTTCTCAGGGCTAACGATATTCCGGCACAGGCATATCACGCGGGAATGGATGCTGCTGCACGTTCCAAGACCCAGGATGCCTTCCTGATGGAGAAGATTGATGTTATCGTGGCAACCATCGCATTCGGGATGGGCATAGACAAGCCGGATGTGAGATATGTCATTCACTATGATATTCCAAAAAGTCTGGAGGGATACTATCAGGAGACCGGACGTGCCGGACGTGACGGCGGTGAGGGCCAGTGCATAGCTTTCTACAACAGCAAGGATGTGCAGAAACTAGAGAAGTTCCTTGACGGAAAACCTATCGCCGAGCAGGACATAGGCAAGCAACTGCTGCAGGAAACCACTGAATATTGCGAATCATCAGTCGGCCGCCGCAAACTGCTGCTGCATTATTTGGGCGAGAACTACGAACCTGACAACTGCGGAAACTGCGACAACTGTCTTAATCCCAAGAAGCAGGTCGAGGCGCAGACGCTTCTCGAAACTGTTCTGGAGACAATAGACGCACTGAAGGAGAACTTCAAGACAGATTATGTAATCGATATTATTCTCGGTAACGAGACATCCGAAGTGCTTGATCACAAACACGAGGAACTTGATGTGTTCGGCTCAGGCAGTGATGAGGATGAGAAGACTTGGAATGCAGTGATCCGTCAGGCGCTGATTGCCGGCTATCTGGTAAAGGATGTGGAGACCTACGGACTGCTGAAGATTACTCCCGAGGGCCGTGCTTTTGCATCTGAGCCCAAGTCGTTCATGATTGTTGAGGACAAGGAGTTCGAAGAAGAGGATGCAGAGGCTCCGATGCGCGGCGGCGGCACGTTTGCCGTAGACCCGGAACTCTATTCCATGCTCAAGGATCTGCGCAAGAAGCTTTCCAAGCATCTGCAGTTGCCGCCATACGTGATTTTCCAGGATCCTTCGCTCGAGGCGATGGCTACGACATATCCTATCACTATGGACGAGCTTCAGAATATTCCCGGCGTAGGTACCGGCAAAGCCAAACGCTACGGACAGGAATTCCTGGACCTTATAAAACGTCATGTTGAGGAGAATGAGATAGAGCGTCCCGAAGATATGAGGGTACGCACTGTAGCCAATAAGTCCAAACTTAAAGTTGAGATAATACGTCTGATTGACTTGAAGGTCGCTCTTGATGATATCGCCATATCCAAAGGTATGGAATTCGATGAGCTGCTTTCGGAAATAGAGTCAATAGTGTATTCAGGCTTCAAGCTCAATATCAAGTATTTCATTGAGGAGACGATAGACGAAGACCGTGCCGATGAGATTTATTCCTATTTCAAGGAGTCGGAGACCGATTCACTGGAGGATGCTATTGATGAGCTTGGCAACGATTTCTCCGAAGAGGAAATCAGGCTTGTCAGAATAATGTTCGTTTCGGAGATGGGTAACTGATATTAATTAGATAACTTAATAAAATTCATAATATGTCATTTCTTACTGATAGAGTTGTAATGGAGGGACTTACCTTTGATGATGTGCTGCTTATGCCGTCTTATTCGGAGGTACTGCCTAAAGAGGTGTCGCTCGCATCAAGGTTTTCAAGAAACATCAGTCTGAATCTTCCGTTTGTGACAGCGGCTATGGACACTGTCACGGAGTCGCAGATGGCTATCGCCATTGCGCGTGAGGGCGGTATCGGTGTCATTCACAAGAATATGTCAATCGAGGAGCAGGCCAGACAGGTGGCTATTGTAAAACGTGCCGAGAACGGTATGATTTACGACCCGATTACAATTCATCGCAGCAATTCCATCCGCGATGCGCTGGCTCTGATGAGCGAATATCATATTGGCGGTATACCTGTCGTTGAGGAGGACGGCCGTCTTTGCGGTATCGTTACCAACCGTGACCTCAGATTCCAGCGGAACTTTGATGTATGTATCGATGACATCATGACCAAGGAGAATCTGGTTACGACATATCAGCAGGTCGATATGGAGGCTGCTGCACAGATTCTGCAGGAAAACAAGATCGAGAAGCTGCCAGTAGTTGACAATGACGGCAAACTGATAGGCCTGATTACCTACAAGGACATCACCAAGGCAAAGGACAAACCGATGGCATGCAAGGACAGCAAGGGCCGTCTGCGCGTTGCAGGTGGGGTCGGAGTGACCAAGGATTCAATGGATCGCATAGAGGCATTGGTAGAGGCCGGTGTTGACGCTATCGTTATTGATACGGCTCACGGTCATTCGCGCTCGGTCGTCGAAAAGCTGCAGGAGGCCAAGGCTTCGTTCAAAAACATAGATGTTGTCGTCGGAAACATTGCGACCGGAGCGGCAGCCAAAATGCTGGTAGAGGCTGGTGCCGATGCAGTCAAGGTCGGTATAGGTCCGGGCTCCATCTGCACGACACGAATAGTTGCCGGCATAGGTGTGCCGCAGGTGTCAGCCATCTATGATGTGGCCGATGCAATCAAGGGCACCGGCGTTCCGGTAATTGCAGACGGCGGTCTGCGCTATTCGGGCGATGTGGTCAAGGCTCTTGCTGCCGGCGGTGACTGTGTCATGTTCGGTTCACTGGTAGCCGGCACCGAGGAATCGCCGGGCGAGACCATCATCTTCAACGGCCGTAAGTTCAAGACTTATCGCGGCATGGGCTCATTGGAAGCGATGGAGAACGGTTCAAAGGACCGCTATTTCCAGGGAGACCAGAAAGATGTCAAGAAACTTGTTCCGGAGGGTATCGCCGCCCGCGTGCCTTACAAGGGTACTTTGTACGAGGTAGTATACCAGCTGGCCGGCGGTCTTCGCTCTGGTATGGGCTATTGCGGCACTCCTGACATCCAGTCGCTCCATAAGGCAAAGTTCGTCCGCATTACAAATGCCGGAATGCACGAAAGCCATCCTCACGATGTGGCCATCACGAGTGAGGCCCCGAACTACAGCCGTCCGGAATAACAGGTATCAATCAATTAACTGAGAATATGAAAAGACTTCTTCTGTATTGTCTTACGCTTATTGGCTTCATGCCTGTCAGGGCTCAGGATGACCCTGTGCTCATGCAGGTGGCCGGTAACGACATACACCGTTCAGAATTCGAATATTTCTTCTTCAAGAACAGTACCGGCGGTGCGACCGATCCGGGGACTCTTGCTGAATTCGCTGATCTATATGTGAATTTCAAGCTTAAGGTGGCGGACGCTAAGAGCCTTGGACTTGACACCATGTCGACATTTCAGCGGGAGTTCAGAGAGTATCGCAACAAGGATGCTGAATCTGTTCTGGTCGATACTGCCTGGTTGGAATTGCAGGCAAAGAGACTGTATCGTGAGGCTCTGGAAGAACTTGGTCCTGACGGGCTTCTCAAGGTTTCCATTATGACTCTGGTGCCCGAGAATGAAAGCGAAGAAGCAGTTCAGGCTGCGGCGGCCAGACTGGATTCCATACGCTCCCTCGTGCTTGACGGTGAGAATTTCCATCAGCTCGCAATGAAATATTCGCAGGATGTAATGGCATCTGAGGGTGGCAGGATGGGTTGGACCGGTCGTCCTGAAATGCCCGAATATCTGGCCGATATAGTATTTGCACTGAAACCGGGCGAGGTCTCCAAACCTTGTATTACCGACAATGGATGTATGCTGTTCTATATTGAAGATCAGAGACAGCTAGATCCATACGAGATGCAGAGGGCGCAGATTTACGAGTATATGCATGATATAGGTATATATGAACGCGCCAAACTCAATACTGCGCGCATATACGCTGACAAGCATGGATGGGAGGATCTGTCTAACGAAGCAGCTCTGGCACGCATGGATAGCCTGCTTGAGGAAATATATCCCGATTTCGGCAATATATCGAGGGAGTACTATGAGGGACTGCTGCTGTTCGAGATAAGCAACCGCAGGATATGGTCTTCGGTAAGCAGGGATACCGCAAGGATAGAGGAGTGGTTCGTGAAGAACAGAAAGAAGTATGCTTATGATGAACCGGTGTTCAACGGATGCATAACATACTGCAAGACAGAAGCCGATTTCAACGAACTGAAAGCCAGAGCCAATGGCGTTGCGCTTAAGGATCTGCCCGCACTCATAGACAGGTTCAATCAGGAGAAAGGCGAGGAACGCGTTCACTATCAGACAGGTCCATTCCGAAAGGGTATCAGCCGTTATTGCGATGCCGCGGCTTTTGGAGGCGAGGCTGTAGAACCTCTGGAGACTTTTCCTTTCTTGAGCTCCATCGGAGTCGTATCGACCCTGCCGGATACATGGACCGAAGTCGGCGGAGCTGTCATAAGCGACTGTCAGGACAATGCCGAGAAGGAGTGGATTGAATCGCTCCGCAAGCAGTATCCTTTCAAGGTGAACAAAAAGGTACTTAATACAGTAGGCAAACATTGATAAAACAGTTTTTCAGGTGATGTCATTGCGCAGTCTTTATCCGGCCTTTATCCTCGCGTTCGTTCCGTCTTTGATGCTTTGCGGATGCCGGGATTCGGTCGGTGCTGCGGAAGCGGGACGAATCCCAATCGTTGCTGTCGGAGACCATTACCTGTATTTTGACGAACTGGCAAGCGTGATGTCAGCGGATCTGATTCCAGAGGACAGTGCTGAATTTGCTGACAATTACATAAAGAACTGGATTTCCGAGGAACTGCTTTACCAGAATGCCTCCCGTAACATAAACGACACGCGTGAAATAGACCAGCGTGTTGAAAATTACAGGCATACGCTGATTGTATACGAATATCAGCAGAAACTGATTGAACAGAAGTCTGTCAACAGAATAACTGAACAGGATATCATCGGCTTCTACGAGGAGAATCAGTCTCTTTTCATTCTGGAGGAGCCGATAATAAAGGGCGTCCTGATCAAGCTGCCGCTTTCAGCTCCCAACATCAATCGGGTGAGGAACTGGTATACCGACACAAAGGCAAAATCGATGGACGAACTTGAAAAGTACTGCATAATGAATGCGGTCCGCTACGAACCGTTCTACGAGAACTGGATGCCGTTATCACAGATTGAGTCGATACTGCCGGTTACATCCGTTTCGCTTGAGACGTCTCTTTCTAAAAAGAAGAATCTGGAGGTCAGGGACGAGTCGTTCATCTATTTCCTCAATGTGACGAATATGGTGGGACGCGGCGAAGCCCAACCGCTGGATAAGGCCAGAACGGAGATCGTCCGTCTGCTTAAAAATAATAAGGAGGTCAGTTTCATAGAGAATATGAAGGAGGATCTGTACCGGGATGCCGTTGCCCGTGATAAGATAGTGTTTTTCAATCAGGAGGAGAAATGAAGAGATTAATATTGGTGTCGCTGACTGTGCTTTTGGCAATTGTCACGTATGCTCAGAACAATAATGTTATAGATGAGATTGTCTGGCTGGTCGGCGATGAGGCTATATTCAAGTCGGATGTTGAGCAGCAGAGAATACAGGCACAGATGCAGGGTGTGCGCTGGGACGGTGACCCGTACTGCGTAATTCCCGAAGAGCTTGCCATTCAGAAACTGTTTATCAACCAGGCCGTCCTGGACAGTATCGAAGTGAGTCAGTCTGAGGTTGATGAACAGATTGAATATACCGTTCAGACACTTATCAACCGGCATGGAAGTCCCGAAAAGGTTGAAGAGTATTACGAAATGAGACTGAGCCAGATTCGCGAGCATATGGAGGAAACTGTGAGGAGTCAGCTCATCACTCAGAAAATGAGTAGGGAGATTACCGGAAATGTGAAAGTCTCTCCAGCCGAAGTACGCAGGTATCTGAAAGATGTTCCTCCTGAGGATATCCCACCAGTCCCTACGCAGGTCGAGGTACAGATCATTACCCGCGAACCCGTTGTGCCGCAGGATGAGATAGATGCAGTCAAGGCCGAGCTCAGAGATTATACCGAACGCGTTCAGAGCGGAGCAGCGCAATTCTCAACGCTGGCATTGCTCTATTCCGAAGATGTCACTTCGGCCCGCCGTGGAGGCGAGATCGGTTTCGTCGGCCGTGCCGAAGTCGTGCCCGAGTTCGCTGCGGTTGCGTTCAATCTTACGGACCCGAAAAAAGTATCCAAAATCGTTGAGACCGAATATGGTTATCATATCATCCAGCTTATAGAAAAACGTGGTGACCGTATCAATGTGCGTCATATTCTGAGAAAGCCCAGAGTTCCCGCCGAGGCAATTGACAGTGCTCTGGTTATTCTGGATTCGATAGCAAATGAAATACGCAACGAAAAGTTCACTTTTGAGGAAGGTGCGCGCTTCCTTTCGTACGACAAGGACACCCGCAACAACAACGGCCTGATGACATATCATCCTGAAGATGAGAATACGTCCATATCCAAGTTTGAGATGCAGCAGCTCCCTCCCGAGGTCGCGCGTGCAGTCGATAAGATGCATATCGGCGAGGTCTCCGATCCGTTTACTATGGTGACGAGAGACGGAAAGACAGTCTGCGCCATCGTCAAACTGAAAAGCCGTACAAACGGGCACAAGGCAACTGTCGCAGAGGATTTCCCGGTCCTGCAGGCCATGGTTCTTGAAAAGAAGCGCGATGACGTTCTCAAGAAATGGATACAGGAGAAACAGAAAACAACATACGTAAAGATATTCGATGGATGGAACGAATGTGAGTTCCATTATCCTGGCTGGGTCATTCAGCAGTAAAAGTATGTCTTCACCTACCGCTCCCAATACGGCCCGCAGACCGGCATCTGTCTTCAGCTGTCTTTTCTGCCTGCTGATGGCACTGTTGTCGTTTGATGCCAGTGCTCAGGATTTTGTCTATCTGCTCAATGCTGACGAGATCCGTTACAATGAGGCGGTAAATGCCGAAGCACAGCTGCTTGTCGGAAATGTCGAGTTCCGTCATGACAGTATGTATATGTACTGTGACAGTGCGCTTTTCTTCCAGAAGCAGAATTCGTTCAACGCTTACAATAATGTCCGAACCGAGCAGGGTGACACTCTCTTTATGTTCAGTGATTCGCTTCTGTATGACGGTGATTCCAGAATTGCACATATGCGTGGAGAGGTCAGACTGGAGAACAGGGATATGATTCTGCTGACTGACAGCCTCAATTATGACCGGAACAGGAGTCTGGGCTATTTCTTCAATGGCGGTACGCTGCTCGACGAGACCAATACTCTGACATCGGAATATGGTGAATATGACACGAATCTCGGTGTGGCAATCTTCATGCGCGATGTCCTTCTTGAAAGCGAGGACTATACGATGAATACAGATACGCTGGTCTATGATGTGGACACCAGAAAGGCCAGCTTTGTCTGCCCGACTCACATCGTGAGCGGAGAAAACACAATTGAAACATCAAACGGCTGGCTCAATACAGATACTCATCATTCTACGTTGCTGGACCGTTCGCAGGTCTCCTATCAGAACGGGGATCAGGTGCTGACAGGAGACAGTATAGTCTACAATGACATCGACGGCAAGCTATGGAGTTTTGGTGACGTCATTGTGAATGATTACGCCGACAAGATTGACATGCTGGGCGAATACCTGTTCTATGACCGCAGTACAGATTCCGCCATAGTGTACGGACGTGCTCAGGTTATTGAATACTCTATGAGCGAGAAGGACAGCCTCTATATGCACGCCGACACTTTCAAACTGCGGACCATACGCAATGAGAATGATTCCATCGTGAACCGTCAGGTAAAGGCTTATCATAAAGTCAGAGCTTACCGCAGTGATGTGCAGATGATATGTGATTCCCTGGAGTTTGAGTCGGTGGATTCCTGTCTGACCATGTACAGGGATCCTGTCGTCTGGTCTGACAACCAGCAGATTCTGGGAGAGGTCATAAAGGCATATATGAATGACAGCACAATCGAGAGGGCTGTCGTCACCGGTCAGGCTCTGACCGTCGAGGATATCGGCTCCGACCACTTTGATCAGATAGCAGGGCGCGAGATAACCGCTTATTTCGTGGACGGAGAGATTGACTACTCAACCATTATTGGAAATGTCAGGGTAATATACTATCCGTACGATTCAGACAGCATACTCATTGGCATGAATGTTACAGAGGCGTCCGAGATGAAGGCAACTTTCATTGACAGGAAAGTTCACAGGATAGTGGTGTTCGGCAAGTCGAACGGAACACTGTATCCGTTGGACCAGATTCCACCGGGCTCGTCCCGGCTGGACAATTTTGTGTGGCTGGAGACTCTGCGCCCCCGTGACCGTGAGGATATCTTCTTTTGGCGCGGAAAACAGGAGTCGGAGAAACTGCACGAAAGCAGAATCCCGAAGAATGTGCCTCTGCCTACTTTGCCACCGATTAACAAATAGAATGGATTATGGGCCTTTTTAATGTCAGAGAGCCGCGTCGTATGGAGCACAAGTATATCTATTACGATGAGCGGAAGGAAAAACTCAAGAAGATAGAGGAGAATGCCAGACGCGAACTGGGAATGCTTGATGAGCAGGAACCTGAGTTCGATCCTGAGCGTATCAGAGGCAAGTTCATCGAAGGGACAAAATATCTGAAGCGCCGCAAGGAGTCCGGCTCGAACCCGATTCCATTGCCTGTGGCCATTTTTCTCATAATTGCATTGGCACTCGTCTTGAAGTATCTGATGACGGGCGAGTGGTTCTTTTGACATTATTGTCTGATGGAGGATATAATCAAACTGCTTCCGGAGTCAGTATCAAGCCGCATTGCCGCCGGCGAGGTGATACAGCGTCCCGCATCCGTCGTCAAGGAGATGGTGGAGAATGCGGTCGATGCTGGTGCGTCATCCGTGCGTATCATTCTTACCGATGCTGGCAGAACCCTGATCCAGATTATTGACGATGGGTGCGGAATGTCGGAATCGGACGCCAGACTGGCTTTCCAGCGTCATGCAACCTCCAAGATAAGCAAGGCCGAAGACCTGTATGCGCTTTCCACTTTCGGATTCAGGGGCGAGGCGCTTGCATCGGTCTGTGCGGTTGCCGACGTACAGCTGCGTACACGTCGTGCCGAGGACGAAGTCGGTACTTTGGTTGATGTGCGGGCCGAAGAGATTGTCAGTCAGGAACCGACCGCCTGTCCGGTCGGATGCAATTTTACCGTAAGGAATCTGTTCTACAATCTTCCTGCCCGACGCAAGTTCCTTAAGAGCAATCAGACAGAGCTCAGCAATATTCTCAAGGAGGTTGAACGCATAGCATTGGTCCATCCTGAAATGTCATTTTCCGTATGGCATCAGGATTCCGAAATACTGTCACTGTCCGCTTCGACTCTCAAACAGCGCATTGTTGCGCTTTTTGGCAAGAATATCAACAAGGCGCTCCTGCCGGTGTCAACCGATACTGCATCGGTCTCAATTTCCGGTTTTGTGGGCTCGCTGGACAGCGTCAGAAAGAAAGGGGCGGAGCAGTTCTTCTTTGTTAACGGACGATACATGCGGCATCCATACTTCCACAAAGCCGTCCTGGAACCGTACGAAAATCTTGTTCCTCAAGGTGAGCAGCCGCTCTATTTCATTTTCCTTGAGGTGCCTGCCGATTCAATTGACATCAATGTCCACCCGACAAAGACCGAAATCAAGTTTTCCGAAGAGCAGCTGGTATGGAAAATCATCAATGCCGCTGTTCGCGAAACGATAGGACGCTACGAGGGCACCACATCGATTGATTTTGATACTGAGGGAATGCCAGACATACCCATCGCTGTTGATGATCCGGCTCAGGTGCATCAGCCTAAGGTCAGCTACAATCCGTCATTCAATCCATTCCATTCCGTAAATAACAGGCCTTCTTCGTCAGGCAATGGTAACTGGACAAAACTTTTCGATAATCAGCCCGATCACAAAATCAATGATCCGGTGGTGTATGGTTCCAGTCCGTCTATGAATCAGCTGCCGGGAATGGATGTGGCTGATGCTGTGAAAAAGAAGTTCTTCCAGCATAAGGGCGGTTACATTGTATTGGACAGAGAGTACGGACTGTTGGTGCTAGACCAGCACAGAGCCCATATTGAGGTTTTGTACCAGAGATACCTGAGACTGCTCAGTCAGGGTTTCAGCGCATCGCAGGGCTTGCTGTTCCCTGAAATGCTTCAGCTGTCGGCATCCGATGCCGCACTTCTGTCGGATTATCAGGAGGATCTTGCAGCATTCGGATTCGAGCTATCCGACATGGGGCATGGCGCAGTTGCCATTCAGGGCATTCCTGAAGGTCTTGAGGGCAAAAACTATTCGGAACTGCTATGCGAGCTGCTTCATACCGCAGCCGAAGACGGTACTCTTAGCACTGATACGCGCCGCGAACGTCTGGCTCTCTCTATGGCCCGTAACGCAGCAATTCCGTCAGCCAAAGTATTGTCGGATGCCGAGATAACCGAACTTATCGGTGATTGGGAGAAATGCGGCGAACCGCGCCGTACATCGGACGGAAAGATTCTCTGTTTCGTAATCGAAGACAACGAGATCGCCCGTAAGCTGTAAGAATCTATCTATAGGAAATTATTGGTGTCCGCTAAAACTATCTGACAAGTCAAAAAAATAGGCTGAATCTCCGGATGTGGAGGTCCAGCCTATTAGTTATCTTTGTTTCTGCTACAAAACTCAAATAACATGAACAAAGGTAGTCATTTTATCGGA